>JAZQNT010000456.1:0-4527 GCA_045627505.1 Nocardioides sp. | reverse complement strand
CCAGAAGACCGTGCTGCCGTTCCGCTCCTTCGTCCAGACCCCGATGCGCTACGGCAACATGCTGCTGGCCGGCGACGCCGCGCACACCGTGCCGCCCACCGGCGCCAAGGGCCTCAACCTGGCCCTGGCCGACGTCAAGGTGCTGGCCGAGGAGCTCGAGATCGCGATCAAGGGCAAGGAGCTCGCCGCCCTCGACCGCTACACCGAGCGCGCCCTGGACCGTGTCTGGAAGGCCCAGCACTTCTCCTACTGGATGACCTCCATGCTGCACACCCACGAGAACGCCACCGTCTTCGACAACCGCCGCCAGATCGGCGAGCTGACGATGGTGACCTCCTCCGAGCACGGCCAGCGCTACCTGGCCGAGGCGTACACCGGTTGGCCGATCACCGCGAAGGACCGATGATGAGCAACTCCCCCAAGCCCGTCCCCAACTCCGACGGAGCGATCAACACCCAGGCCGAGATCAACGCCGAGATGGCCGAGATCACCGCCGCCTACGAGGCATCGGGCGTGGAGGAGACGCAGACGCGTCTCAGCTACCCGCCGTACCGATCCTCGATCCTGCGCTCCCCCACGAAGTCGATGCTGCACCCCGACCCGGAGGGCATCGAGGTCTACTCGCCCGTCTTCGGTCACCGTGACGTCGACCCGCTGGAGTCCGACCTGACGATCGTCGGCAACGGCGACCCGCTGGGCGAGAAGATGGTGGTCACCGGCCGCGTGCTGGACGGCGAGGGCCGCCCGGTGCGCAACCAGCTGGTGGAGATCTGGCAGGCCAACTCGGCCGGTCGCTACGTGCACAAGCGCGACCAGCACCCGGCGCCGCTGGACCCCAACTTCACCGGCGTGGGTCGCTGCATCACCGACGACCAGGGCAACTACTCGTTCACCACGATCAAGCCCGGCCCGTACCCGTGGCGCAACCACTCCAACGCGTGGCGTCCGGCGCACATCCACTTCTCGCTGTTCGGCACCGACTTCACCCAGCGCCTGGTCACCCAGATGTACTTCCCCGGTGACCCGCTGTTCGCGCTGGACCCGATCTACCAGTCGATCGTGGACCCGAAGGCGCGCGAGCGCCTGGTCGCCACCTACGACCACGACGTGACCATCCCCGAGGTCTCCACGGGCTACCGCTGGGACATCGTCCTCACCGGCGACCGCAGCACCCCGCTGGAGCAGGACATCGAGAAGGACGGAGAGCACGAGTGAGCAAGCTCGCCCCCACCCCCAGCCAGACCGTCGGCCCGTTCTTCCACTACGCGCTGCCCTACGACGGCGACCGCGACCTGATCGCCCCGGGCACGCCCGGCGCGGTGCAGCTCTCCGGCGTGGTCCACGACGGCGCCGGCAACCCGATCCCCGACGCACTGGTCGAGATCTGGCAGCCCGGCCCGGACGGCGTCGTGATCCAGGAGCACGGCTCGCTGCGTCGTGACGGATTCACCTTCACCGGCTTCGGCCGCGCCTCCACCGACCGCACCGGCAAGTACGTCTTCTCGACGCTGCTGCCGGGCTCGATGGGCGAGGGCCGCGCGCCGTACTTCGCCCTGGCCGTCTTCGCCCGTGGTCTGCTCAACCGCTGCCTGACCCGGGCGTACCTGCCGGGTGACCTGGTGGAGAACGACCCGTTCCTGGCGACCGTGCCGGCCGAGCGCCGCCACACCCTGATCGCCGCGCAGAAGGGTGACCGGATCACCTTCGACATCCACCTGCAGGGCGAGGACGAGACCGTCTTCTTCGGTCGCTGAGTCGACCCGCGACCAGCACACCTCGCTGGACGAACACCTCGCTGAACGAACAGAGAGACGACAGACTCACCCCCATGGCAGATCTGTTCTGGCCCGGCGCCGAGCGCGCCGGCGCCCACTTCGACGCCTCCTCGTTCCTCACCGCCATGGTGAGGGCCGAGGGGGCGTGGTTGGGTGTCCTCGGACGCCCCCAGGACCTCTCCGGGATCCTGACCCCCGACGACCTCGACGCGCTGGCGCTGGGTGCGGAGTCGGGCGGCAACCCCGTCCTCGACGTCGCCAAGCTGGTGCGTGAGCGCTCCGGCGAGTCGATCGCCCACCGCGGCCTGACCAGCCAGGACGTGCTGGACACCGCGCTGATGTTGCTGGCCAAGGAGTCGATGACCGCGCTGCGCCAGGACCTGGCCGCAGCCGTCGACGCGCTCATCTCCCTCGTGGTCACCCACCGCGAGACCCCGATGGCGGCCCGCACGCTCACCCAGCACGCGGTGCCCACCACCTTCGGGCTGCGCGCGGCCACCTGGCTCACCGGCGTGCTGGACGCCGCCGAGGACGTCGTCGCGCTGCGCTTCCCGGTGCAGCTGGGCGGCGCGGCCGGCACCATGGCCGCCTCGGTGGAGCTGGGGCTGGACCCGGTGCTCTCGCGGAGCAAGTTCGCCGGGCTGCTGGGCCTGGAGGCGTCGGTTCCCTGGCACACCACCCGGCGTCCGGTGACCCGGATCGGTGACGCCTGCGTGGCCACCACCGATGCCCTCGCCCGGATCGCCAACGACGTCCTGGCGCTGGGTCGCCCCGAGGTGCGCGAGCTCTCCGAGGGCACCGGCGGCGGCTCGTCGACGATGCCGCACAAGCAGAACCCGGTGCTCTCCACGCTGATCCGTCGCGCCGCCCTGGCCGCGCCGCAGCTCGGCGCCAGCCTGCACGCGGCGTCGGCCGACCAGGTGGACGAGCGGGCCGTGGGCGGCTGGCACGTCGAGTGGTCCACCCTCTCGGTGCTGGTGCGCCAGACCCTGGTGGCCAGTTCCCAGGCCGTCGACCTGCTGACCGGCCTGCGGGTGAACGCCGAGCGGATGGCCGCCACCGCCGAGGCCTCGCACGAGGACCTGCGCGCCGAGCAGCGCACGATGGCCAGGATCGCCGGCCACGAGCCGACCGGCGACTACACCGGAGCCGCCCGGGCGATCTGCGACGAGGTCGTGGCGCGCGCCGAGCTGCTCCTCCCCCAGCTCGACTGAGACCGGCCGGGCCTGCGCTGTCAGTTGACCGCAGGCCCGGCCCTCACGTTTTTCCACCCACCCGAACTCACCGGACTTCTCGAGGAACCATGAGCATCGTCACCGCCGTCCAACTCGCCGGAACCCCCGACCTCCCGCTGCTGGTGGTCCTGCCCTCGCTGGGCACCTCGGTGACCACCCTGTGGTCGCGCGCGGCGCAGAGCCTGGGCAACGAGTTCCACGTGGTGGGCATCGACCTGCCCGGGCACGGCACCAACCGCGCCCAGGCCCCGGAAACCACCACGATGGCCGAGCTGGCCGCAGCCGTGCTGGAGGCCGTGGACGCGCACGTCGGGCCCGGTGCCACCTTCCACTACTCCGGTGACTCGGTGGGCGGCGCGATCGGCCTGCAACTGCTGCTCGACGCTCCCGACCGGGTGCGCAGCGCCACCCTGCTGTGCACCGCTGCCAGGATCGGCACGGCCGAGGGCTGGGCCGAGCGCAAGCAGCAGGTGCTCACCCAGGGCACTGCCTCGCTGGTCGCCGCGTCCGCGGGCCGCTGGTTCGGCCCCGGCTACCTGGAGCGCGACGGCGAGACCGGCGGCGCGATCCTGCAGGACCTCGCGCACACCGACGCCACCGGCTACGCCGCGATCACCGACGCGCTCGCCAGCTTCGACGTGCGCGACCGGCTGGGCGAGATCACCGCCCCGGTGGTCGCCGTCGGCGGCACCTACGACGTCGCCACCCCGCCGGCCGACCTGCAGGTGATCGCCGAGGGCGTGCAGCAGGGCCGTCAGGTCACCGTCACCGACATGGGCCACTTGGCGCCGGTGGAGGAGACCACCCTGGTGGTGCGCACCATCCGCGACCTGGCGTTCACGGCCACCCGCAACGCGATGACCCGCGAGGAGGTGCGTGAGGCCGGGTTCGTGGTACGCCGTCAGGTGCTCAGCGACGCGCACGTGGACCGCTCCATCGCGCGGACCATCGACTTCACCCGCGACTTCCAGTCGATGATCACCGAGTACGCGTGGGGCACGATCTGGACCCGCCCGGGTCTGGACCGTCGTTCGCGTTCGCTGATCACGCTGATGGCGATGATCGCGCGCGGGCACCACGAGGAGTTCGCGATGCACCTCAAGGCGGCGCTGCGCAACGGGGTGACGGTGGGCGAGATCAAGGAGGTGATCCTGCAGAGGGCGATCTACTGCGGCGTGCCCGTCGCCAACACCGCCTTCCGTATCGCTTCTTCTATCAATATTGTAGCCTCGCCTTCATCTCCGGTATCGGTTAAATCACCGGCGATCACTAAAATATCTGCATTCGCGTTAATTTCTTTAAAAAATGAGTGCCATTTTCCTTTGTCAGTTTCTCTGATATGTATATCTCCAACCGCAGCAATCCGGGTTGGATTTATTTGTGCTTCTTCCATGATTAAGTGGTTTTTATGGTGCTCACCTTATAGTTCCAGCATTTAATATCAACCTCGTATTGGGTTTGATCAATAACTGGACCACGGCAAACCTTCTCTACGGCCGCCGGAATATCATACTGTT
>JAZQNT010000455.1:0-2119 GCA_045627505.1 Nocardioides sp. | reverse complement strand
CGCCGCCGCTGTTCGAGTCGATGGAGCTGCTCGGTCGCGAGCGTTCCCTGACCCGCCTGCGCGACGCGCTCGCCTGAGCCTGTGCGCCGCGCTCGTCGAACAGAGTCCTGACGCATGACCCGAGAGGTGCGCCCGGTGGTTCCCGGCCAAGAGTTCGAGTACCACCGGGTGCACCTCGTGCGGGGCCGCAGCATCTGGCGGCCCCTCGTGGGCACGTTCCTGGTGGCCCTGCTGACGTTCGTCATCGCCCCCTTGCTCTGGGGCATGATCTTCCTCCTCTTCGGGGAGGCGCTCGGCGAGGGTGCGGTCCAGGTGGCCGCACAGTTGGACGACACCCTCGACCCCACCCCGCTGGGCCTCGCCTACCTGATGACCACCCTGGCGACCGCGATCCCGGTGGTCTGGCTGGTGAGCTGGCTCCTGCACCGGCAGCGGCTGGGCTTCGTGACCTCGGTGGCGGGGCGGATGCGCTGGGGGTTCCTGGTGCGATGCCTCGGCCTCTCGTTGCTGGCGCTGGTCGCCACCCTGCTGGTGAGCGCACTGGTGCCCGCGAGCGAGGGCGACGTGGAGGTGGGAGGGCTCAACGAGTTCACCTCCACCACGCTGGGCTTCCTGCTCGTGGTGGTGGTGATGGTGCCGTTCCAGTCCGCAGGGGAGGAGTACCTTTTCCGCGGGTACCTCACGCAGGCCTTCGGGGGGCTCTTCTCACACCCGGTCGTCTCCAAGGTGCTGGCGGTGGGGGTGCCGGCCTTCCTGTTCGCCTGCGCCCACGGTGCGCAGGACCTGCCCGTCTTCGTGGACCGGTTCGCCTTCGGCCTGATGGCGGGGGTGCTGGTGCTCGTCACCGGGGGGCTGGAGGCGAGCATCGCCATGCACCTGCTCAACAACGTGGTCGCCTTCGGCCTGGCGCTGGCCTTCACCGACATGGGGACGGCCCTGAACCCCACCGGCGGCTCGTGGTGGAGCCTCCCGGCGACCCTGACGCAGTCGATCGTCTACCTGGTGCTGGTGTGGTCGGCGGCCCGGAAGGCGGGCTTGCAGAACGTCGCGGAGGGGCCCGTTTTGGTGTCTTCCGGAAGGCCCGTGTAAGGTTTCACCTCGTTGGGGCGCAAGTCCTGACAGGGCCGAGAGGCCAAACAAATTGAATAGCCAATGGGATATGGTGTAATTGGCAACACAGCTGATTCTGGTTCAGTCGTTCTAGGTTCGAGTCCTAGTATCCCAGCGAGTTCCGGCGGATGCGTCGTGAACTTTAGCGGGGGAGAGGGTCCACACCCTTTCTTCTGCGCCTGCCCCGGTCGTCTAGCGGCCTAGGACGTCGCCCTCTCACGGCGGTAGCGTGGGTTCAAATCCCATCCGGGGTACAAGCACCGGAGCCCGGTTCAGAGCAATCTGGACCGGGTTCTTGCATTTCCCCGAATGAGCGACAAATGCGCCCGCCGTCGCGGTGTGATCGCGACCATTGCCTGCCGCCTGCCGCCTGCCGCACAGTCGAACGCTGCTTGCGGCTTCTGTGCCGCCAGTGCCCTGTCACCAGCGCCTTGTCACCAGTGCCCTGCGGGGCACGCGAGTTGACCGCTGGCGTCCGATCGCCTCCGCCCGTCTCGGGGGGACCCCGATTTGTAGGGCCTGTGCGGCCGTTGCTAATGTTCTTCCTGTCGGCAGCGCTGAGAAGCGAGGTTGGCAGTGCAAGCCCCGGTCGTCTAGCGGCCTAGGACGTCGCCCTCTCACGGCGGTAGCGTGGGTTCAAATCCCATCCGGGGTACAGCGCCCGAAGGGCCCGGTCATCTGACCGGGCCCTTCGGCATTTCAGCCTGTTCCAGTGATCGCATCGCGGCGTCCGATTCCCGCCAGCACGGTGGGGTGCACGGGGGCACACTGGACGTATGGAGATGCACCTGGACGGCGAGCGCTGCTACCGCGCCGTGTCCAGTCGCGACCGCCGTTTCGACGGGTTCTTCGTCACCGCCGTGCGCACCACCGGGGTGTACTGCCGACCGTCGTGTCCCGCCCGCACCCCGGCGCGCCGCAACGTCGACTTCCTGCCCACCGCTGCTGCTGCCCACCAGGCCGGCTACCGGGCCTGCAAGCGGTGCGTCCCCGACGCGGCTCCCGGGTC
>JAZQNT010000454.1:0-5735 GCA_045627505.1 Nocardioides sp. | reverse complement strand
GTTGCGTCCGAACTGGTCGAGGACCAGCGAGGACGACGGGGTCTCGCTGGCCGCCGCGCTGGCACCGGCGGTCGCGCCGGCGGCCTCCTTGCCCTGGAAGCCGGAGAGCAGCTGGATGACCTGCTGGCGCACCCGGTTGAGGTCGGCGCCGAGCTTCTGCAGCACCTGGGCCGCGACGCCCTCACCCTCACGGATGAGGCCGAGCAGGATGTGCTCGGTCCCGATGTAGGAGTGCCCGAGCTGCAGCGCCTCGCGCAGGGACAGCTCGAGCACCTTCTTGGCACGCGGGGTGAAGGGGATGTGCCCGGACGGCGCCTGCTGCCCCTGGCCGATGATCTCCTCGACCTGGGCACGCACGGCCTCCAGGGAGATGTCGAGCGATTCGAGCGCCTTCGCTGCAACGCCCTCACCCTCGTGGATGAGCCCGAGCAGGATGTGCTCGGTCCCGATGTAGTTGTGCGAGAGCATGCGGGCCTCTTCCTGGGCCAGCACGACAACTCGTCGGGCTCGGTCGGTGAACCGCTCGAACATGTGCGCCTCAATTCTTGTCCGTGCACAGGTGGATCTGCGTCCGCCTCGGCTCCCACCCTGCCAGTGCGGTGGTGATGGGGGCATCCCTGCGGACGCTTGTTCCAACTCCCGAGCAAGCCTACGTGTTCCCGCCGACAGGACCACCACCCTCCGCTCAGAGCGAACAGCCCGGGCAGGGCGGGGACCCGGATCACTCCAGATCACTCCAGTGTGATCATGAAGGAGGGAAGACCCAACCACGACGGCCCGCCACCAGAACCGGTGACGGGCCGTCGTTCAGGGTGATGGATCAGTGCGCGGCTTCGTAGGCCTGACGGATCTCCTCGGGCACCCGGCCGCGCTCGGAGAGCTCGTAGCCGTTCTCGGTCGCCCAGGCACGGATCTCCTTCGGCGTGGGGCCGTCCTCGGAACGCGCCGGCTTGCGGCCGCCACGCTTCGGCGCTCCGGTCACCTTGCGGGCGTGGCCCACGAACGGGGCAATCGCCTCGCGCAGCGACTCAGCGTTCTTGTCATTGAGGTCGATCTCGTACTGCGTGCCGTCCAGACCGAAAGCAACGGTCTGGGTGGCCTCTCCCCCGTCAATGTCGTCAACAAGGACGATCGTGACCTTCTGTGCCATTAGTTTCTCTCCCTGAAACGTCAGTAATTGCGAGAGGATCTAATCACACTCCATCCCCGACAGGACAGTAACAATTCGCGGCGTCGGACAAGTTTCGACAACGACCACCCTCAAAGAAGGCAGTCAATAGGGATTGTTTCCCGCTCCCGACGCCGGAGTCCCAATGAATTCGCGATTCACCGGGCAGGGCTGCGCGTCGAAGAACCGGACGTTGCCGCCGGCGGGAGAACCGACGCGCCAAGGACATTGCGCAGGCGCGTGCTTGCCCGCGGACCAGCGAGAATCAGCGCGCGTTGCGCTCGAAGACCAACCGCAGTCCCTGCAGCGTCAGCCACGGTTCATGGTCGGTGAAGACCCGGCACTCGTCGTAGACCAGTGGTGCGAGATGTCCGGTCGCGACCACCACCAGGTCGTCCAACTCCTCGTCGAGCTCGTCGGCGATGCGCCCGACCATGCCGTCCACCTGGGCGGCGAGACCGAACAAGAGGCCCGATTGCAAAGCCTCCACGGTGTTGCGCGCGATCACCTGCCGCGGACGCTTCAGCTCAACCATCCGCAACTGCGCGCCCCGGCGCCCCAACGCCTCCAGCGATATCTGCACCCCGGGCGCAATGGCACCGCCGACATAGGCACCCTTGGCGTTGACGACGTCGAAAGTGGTCGCCGTTCCGAAGTCGACGACCACCGCAGGACCGCCGAAGAGATGGGCCGCGGCGACGGCGTTCACGATGCGGTCCGAGCCCACCTCACGCGGGTTGTCGGTCATCACGCCGATCCCCGTGCGCACGCCGGGTTCGACGATCACCGACCGGGCGTCACCGAAGTGCCGCTCGAGCATCTGGCGCCACTCCGCCAGGACCGAGGGCACCGCCGAGCAGACGGAGAAGCCCGCGACCTCGTCCTCGTGGATCGCCGAGGAGTCGGAGAACAGTCCCCTCAGCAGCACCGCCCACTCGTCGGCGGTGCGCCGCTGGTCGGTGGCCACACGCCAGTGCGCCACGACCTCGTCGCCGTCGAGCACGCCGAGGGTGGTGTGTCCGTTGCCGATGTCGGCCGCGACGAGGGGCATCAGTCCTCCTGCAGGTCCAGTCCGAGGTCGAAGACGACGACCGAGTGGGTCAGTGCACCGACCGAGATGTAGTCGACGCCCGTCAGCGCGACCTCCCGGGCGCGTTCCAGGGTGAGTCCTCCCGAGGCCTCCAGGACGGTGCGTCCGGCGGTGATCTCCACGGCCTCGCGCATCGTCTCGGTCGACATGTTGTCGAGCAGGACCCGGTCGCACCCTGCGTCCAGCAGCTCGCGCAGCTCGTCGAGGGTGGTCACCTCGACCTCGACCGGCAGGCCGGGGAAGGCGCGACGCACGGCCTCCAGCGCCGGGACGACTCCGCCGGCCGCCACCACGTGGTTGTCCTTCACCATGGCCATGTCGGAGAGCGAGAAGCGGTGGTTGACGCCGCCACCCATCCGCACGGCGTACTTCTGCAGGGCCCGCCAGCCGGGCAGGGTCTTGCGGGTGTCGAGCACCTTGGCGGCGGTGCCCTCGAGCGCCTCCACCCACTTCGACGTCGCGGTGGAGACCGCGGAGAGGTGGGAGGCGAAGTTGAGCGCGGTGCGTTCGGCCGTCAGCAGGCCGCGGACCGGCCCGGCGACGGTCATCACCCGGTCGCCGGCCTTGACGTGGGAGCCGTCGGCCAGCCGGTTGCTGACGGTGACGGTGTCGCCCATCACCTCGGCGAAGACCAGCGCCGCGAGGCCGAGGCCGGAGACGACGCCGGCCTCCCGGGCGTTGAAGTGGGCCACCGCCGTCTGCTCCGCGCCCAGGGTCGCGACCGACGTGGTGTCGACTCCCGCCGCCGCGCCCAGAGCCGGGTCCAGCGGAAGGTCCTCCTCCAGCGCCACCCGCACGTGCCGCAGCACCGCGTCGGCGTCCAGACCGGCGGCGGCCAGCTCCGCCTTGAGCTCCGCGCCCAGCGCCGAGGTGTCGGCGAACGAGGGCAGGACGGAGTCGGCCGCGTGGGCCCTGCTCGTCGGCTGGTGGCTCATGCGGGGGCTCCTTGGGAGACGGGGGCGGGGAGCACCGGCGCGATGGCGCTGCCGGGCACGTGGTCGGTGGTGTCGGTGGCGGCTGCCGGGACGAACGTCAGCACCGGCCGGCGGTCCTGAAGCACGGTGTCGTAGTGGCCGGCCAGCGTCGCGTCGTCGCGGACGGCGAAGTCCTCGCGCCAGTGCGAGCCGCGGGTCTCGCACCGGGCCAGCGCGGCGTGGGCCAGCGCGGTGGAGACGGTGACCAGGTTGGTGGCCTCCCAGGCGTCCTGCTGGGGCGCCGGAGCGCTGCGCTGCGACAACGCCTGCAGCTCCGCGATCGCCTCGCTCAGCCCGGAGGCGGTGCGCAGCACCCCCACCTTGGACGTCATGACCTCCTGGACCGCCCGACGGACGTCCCCGGCGACCAGTGCCACCGGACGCTCGTCCGGCACCGGCTCGGACCACGGACGCAGCTCGACGGGCAGCACCTCGGCGATGCGGCGCGCGAAGACCAGACCCTCCAGCAGCGAGTTGGAGGCCAGCCGGTTGGCACCGTGCACCCCCGAGCAGGCCACCTCGCCGGTGGCGTACAGCCCCGGGACGCCGGCGCGGCCGTGGAGGTCGGTGACCACGCCGCCCGAGGCGTAGTGCTGGGCCGGGGCCACCGGGATCAGGTCGACGACGGGGTCGATCCCGTGGGACCGGCAGGTGGCCAGGATGGTCGGGAAGCGGTGCTCCCAGAACGCCTGCCCGAGGTGCCGGGCGTCCAGCCACATGTGCGGGCGTCCGGTCTCCTCCATCCGCCGGTGGATCGCCTTGGCGACCACGTCACGGGGAGCCAGGTCGGCGAGCTCGTGCAGGCCCTGCATGAAGCGGTTGCCCTCGAAGTCGACCAGGAAGGCGCCCTCGCCGCGGACCGCCTCGGAGATCAGCGGCTGCTGGCCCCGGGCCTCCGGGCCCAGGTACATGACGGTGGGGTGGAACTGGACGAACTCCAGGTCGCGCAGCGCGGCCCCGGCCCTCAGCGCCACCGCCATGCCGTCTCCGGTGGAGACCGCGGGGTTGGTGGTCTGGCTGAAGACCTGGCCCAGTCCGCCGCTGGCCAGGACGACCGCCCGGCAGTGCACCGCGCCGACGCCGTCGCGCTGTCCTTCGCCCATCACGTGCAGGGTGAGGCCGGCGACGCCGCCATCCGCGGCCAGCAGCAGGTCGACGGCCAGGGCGTGCTCGATCACCTCGATGTCCCCCGAGCGCTCGACCGCGGCGATCAGGGCGCGCTGGATCTCCGCGCCGGTGGCGTCGCCGCCGGCGTGCGCGATCCGGTCGCGGTGGTGGCCGCCCTCGCGGGTCAGGGAGAGGCGACCCTCGTGGTGGTCGAAGTTGGTGCCCAGCGCGATGAGTTCGCGCACCGCCTCCGGGCCCTCGGTGACCAGGGCGCGCACCGCGTCGAGGTCACAGGCACCGGCACCCGCGACCAGGGTGTCGTGCTCGTGCTGCTCCGGGGTGTCGCCCGGCCCCAGCGCCGCCGCGATCCCGCCCTGGGCCCACTGGGTGGACCCGGCGGAGAGGACGTCCTTGGTGACCACCAGGACCGACAGGTCGGGGTCGCGCACCGAGATCCGCAGCGCGGCGGTGAGGCCGGCGATGCCGGAGCCGACGACCACGACGTCGGCGCGGGTGGTCCACCCCGGGGCAGGGGCGGCGAGACGGTGCGGGAGCAACGGACTACTCAGCTCTGGTCGGGGACGCGTGCGTCCGGGAGGCCTCAGCGGTGGCCGCGAACAGCGGCGCGGGTGCGGCCATCAGGGTCGGACCGGGTCGGTTCAGTGGGAGGCGAGGTCGCCGCGCACCAGGTCATCGGCGCCGAAGGTGTCCGCCGGGTCGGCCGAGGTGCCCATGATCTTGTTGTCGCGGTCGACGAAGACGACCTTCGGCTCGAAGGCCTTGGCCTCGGCGGTCTCCATCTGGCCGTAGGCGATCAGGATCACCAGGTCGCCGGGGTGCACCAGGCGGGCCGCGGCACCGTTGATGCCGATGATCCCGGAGCCACGCTCGCCGGCGATCGTGTACGTCTCCAGCCGGGCACCGTTGTCGATGTCGACGATGTGGACGAGCTCACCCGGGAGGATGTCGGAGGCGTCCAGCAGGTCCTCGTCCACGGTCACCGAGCCGACGTAGTGCAGGTCGGCCTGGGTCACGGTGGCGCGGTGGATCTTGGACTTCATCATCGTGCGCAGCATCAGTTTTCTCCTTCGCGGGCGCTGCTGGGGCTGGTCGGCTCGACGGCGCCGAGGACCAGTGGCATGTTGTCGATCAGACGGGTGGTGCCGACCCGGGCCGCGATCAGGACGCGGGCCTCGGTGCCGGCGGGGACCTCGTCGGGGAGCGGGGTCAGGTCGGGGAGCCGGACCTCGAGGTAGTCGAGGTCGACCTTGTGGGCGCTGCGCAGCTCCGCGCGCGCCTCGAGCAGGGCGGAGTCGACGCCGTAGCGGGCGCCGTTCTGGGCCGCGCGCAGGACCCGGCTGAGCGCGAGCGCGGCGCCGCGCTGCTCGTCGTCGAG
>JAZQNT010000453.1:0-2099 GCA_045627505.1 Nocardioides sp. | reverse complement strand
TTATATAATTATAAGGTATAAAACTAATAACAAAAATATCAGGAGATACAAATAATGAAAGAATTAATTCTAAACGCCGGCAGTTCTTCTTTAAAATATATGCTGTTTGAAATGCCTGCGGAAAATGTTATCGCAAAAGGTTCAATTGACTGCATCGGAGCAAAAGAACCCGGAACATTCAAACTAAAATCAGAATCATTTAATGTAGATGTTAAAACAAAAGATATGTTTTCTGATCACGAACAAGCTTTGGCGCGCTGAAGATCGGCGACCCGGCCGAGCCGTTCCTGGTGGTCGTGCGCTCGCTGCTCACGGTGGTGCAGAAGGTGCTGTGGTGGGTGATCCTGCTCGCGCCGGTCGCCACCGTGGGCCTGCTCGGCAACGCGGTCGCCACCTACGGCTGGGACGCCCTCGGCTCCCTGGGCACCTACGCGGTGGCGATCTACGTCGGCCTGGCGCTGGTGCTGTTCGTGGTCTACCCGGTGCTGCTGCGTGCCAACGGCCTCTCGGTCAAGCAGTGGTTCTCCGGTGCCTGGCCGGCGATCCAGCTGGCCTTCGTCTCCCGTTCGTCGGTGGGCACCATGCCGGTGACACAGTCGGTGACGGAGAAGAACCTCGGTGTGCCGCGCGCCTACGCCTCGTTCGCGGTGCCGCTGGGTGCGACCACCAAGATGGACGGCTGCGCCTCGATCTACCCGGCGATCTCGGCCATCTTCGTGGCCCAGTTCTTCGGCCTGGACCTCTCGCTGACCGACTACCTGCTGATCGCCTTCGTCTCGGTGATCGGCTCCGCCGCCACGGCTGGCGTCACCGGCGCCACCGTGATGCTGACTCTGACCCTGTCCACGCTGGGCCTGCCCCTGGAGGGCGTGGGTCTGCTGCTGGCGATCGACCCTATCCTCGACATGGGCCGCACGGCCGTGAACGTGGCCGGTCAGACCGTGGTGCCGACCATCGTGGCCAAGCGTGAGGGCATCCTCGACACCGAGGCCTACGACGCCAAGCGCGACGGTGCGGCCTGGCGCGAGGCGGACGAGGACGAGCTGGTTCCGGCCAGCGCCTGACGGGTTCGCGGGCAGCGACGCTCGAGCAGCCCATACCCCCGAACGGGGGTAAGGGGTCAGGTCGCGCCTGCGATGCGCTGGAGTTGCGCGCCAACCCGCCGAATGGCAACGGGTGATCTTCCGCCGCGCCTGCCTCGCCGTGCCCCTCTTCCTGCTCGCAGGTTGCTCCTCCGAGCCGAGCGACACCTACGCCGGCGACGTGTTGTCCGTGGTCTCCGCCGACACGATGAGGATCTCCGTCGACGACGAGCCGCGCACCGTGCGCGTGGCCGGCGTCCGGAGTCCCCGGGCGGGGGAGTGCCTCTACGACGAGGCGATGGCAGCCGTGGAGGACCTGGGGGCCGGGGACGAGGTCGAGGTCACCGAGATCGGACAGGACGTCCGGGGCACACCGCTCGTGCGGGTCGTCCTGCCTGGTGGACGCGACCTGGCCACCGAGGTGGTCGCCGCTGGCCTCGCCGTGGCCGACGCCGAGGAGGAGGACCTGACGGCGGAGATGCGGAAGGCCCGCGAGCAGGCGATGGAGGCCGAGGTGGGGTGGTTCTCGTCCGCACGCGAGTGCACCTTCGCCGGCATCCTCGGCACCGCCACGCAGGCGCTCGACGAGGCGGACCAGGCGCAGGCCACGACGTCCGCGGCAGCAGCGGCCGCGGTGAGTGGCTTCGCGGCCGCGATCGCCGCCGCCGACGCCGCCGAGCGGTTCGCCCACGAGGCCCAGCGTGACCTGCGGATGCTGGCCTACCCGCTCGCCCGGGTGAGCGAGCTGACCGCCGACCTGACCGCGCGGAGGGCCGCTGCGCAGTCGGCGAAGGCCGCCATGGAGTCCAGGCAGGTGAAGCTGGAGAAGGCGGAGAAGAGGGAGGCCGCCCGCAAGGCCAAGGAGAGGGCTCGCAAGAAGGCGGAGAAGGCAGCCCGCGCGAAATCCGTGAAGAAGCTGGTTCGGAGGTGCCGCACCTCCAGAATGTTGTCACTCACCTGTGTTCACCTGCCCATCGGGTCATATTTGTGAAAAGTATAGTACAATTCAAAGCTTTT
>JAZQNT010000452.1:0-1892 GCA_045627505.1 Nocardioides sp. | reverse complement strand
GGAGATCTCGTAGTCCGAGGAGAGCAGGGACAGGGCCAGGTACTGCGGCTGGCCGGAGACGCCCTTCGTGCTGCGCCAGGTCTCCTTGCCGTCGATGCGGAAGATGTACTGCGTGGGGGTCCACTCCACCGAGAAGACGTGGTAGGCGTCCCACCAGTTGTCGTTCTTGCTGTTGAGGAAGGACGTGATGTTCTTGACGTAGCCGCCGGTCTTCTGCTGCGTGCCCTTGCCGTTCTTCATCACCCAGTGGTAGGTGAAGCTGGTCATGCCCTGGTGCTTCTTGGAGTAGTTCTGACCGAACGACTCGACGACGTCGATCTCGGCGCCCGTCTTCTTCGGGTCGACGGTGTTGGGGACGTGCACCTGCGGCATCATCCAGAAGCCGCCGTGCTGGCCCATCGAGCGGGGGAACTTGATGCGGGCCGCGGCGTGGCCGTACTTGAACGAGTAGCGGTCCTGGGTCGAGACGTTGCCGTTCAGCCGGTAGGCGAACTTGCCGGTGCTCTTGCCGTTGCGCTTGGCGTTGCACTTGTCCTTGCGCGAGGTGTCCTTCAGGACGCTCAGGCGCAGGGTGCCACCGGTGACCTTGGCGGCCTTGTTGCTGCCCTTGGAGCAGGAACGCAGCCCCTGCGGGTTGTAGTGCTGACGCTGACCCTTCCAGGCCTTGTTCATCTTGCCGGCGAACTCGTCCGCGAAGGAGGGCTTCGCCCAGGCGGCGGTGGAGGCCTCGGCCGAGGCGGTCTTGCCGACCACGACGCGGTAGGTGGCGGCCTTGCCGCCGCGCTTCAGGGCGGCGGTGAAGACGTGCTTGCCCTTCGAGCTGGTCGCGGCGCTCGAGAGCTTCTTCCACTTCTTGCCCGACTTCACCTGGAGGGTGACCACGGTCTTGCGCTTCGGGGAGACGGTGGTCTCCACGGCCACCTTGGCCGAGGAGGCCTTGGCGGTCTTGCGTCCGGGCTGGACGATCTGCGGCAGCACCTTGACCGTGACCTTCTTGGCGGTCTTGGCGCCCTTGGGCGCCTTGGCCTCGCCCGAGGCCTCGCTGACGGTGCCCCCGCTGGCGCGGGCCCCGGTGGAGTTCGATGCGACGGTGGAGGCGGCCAGGGTGGCCGACGTCGAGGCGCTGCTCGAGTCGGCGGAGAGGTCGGCCTGACCGCAAGCGGTCGCGGTCAGGGCGAGGGTGGCTGCGATGGCCAGGTGGCGTCCAAGCATGCGTGGGTCCCTTGGTTGCTTCGTGTGGGTGGAGGTGCGACCCAGGGCGTCGGCAGGAGGCCGGAAGTGTGTCGCCGGCGGATCGCACAGCAAGTCAACACTGTACGGGAGCGCGCGGGGCCTCTCCGGGAGGCGCGACGGGGGTGTCACGGAACGGCGTCGATCCCACTACGATCTGCACCCATGAGGATCACGAAGTTCGGCCACGCCTGCGTCCGCATCGAGCACGAGGGAGCCACCCTGGTCCTCGATCCCGGCGGTCTGACCGAGGCGGAGGCCATCGACGGCGCCACCGCCGTGCTCATCACCCACGAGCACTTCGACCACTACAGCGCTGACCACCTGCGCCGCACCGACGCCGAGATCTTCACCGTCGCCGGGGTGGCGGCCGCGATCGAGGCCGGTGCCCCCGACCTGCGCGAGCGCGTCACGGTGGTGGCCCCGGGGGAGGCGTTCATCGTCTCCGGCATCGCGGCCCGCGCCGTGGGCGACCAGCACGCGATCATCCACCCCGAGCTTCCCCTGATCGACAACTCCGGCTTCGTCCTCGACCTCGCCGGCACCAAGGTCTTCCACCCGGGCGACGCGCTGGTGGGTCCCGGCGAGCAGGTCGACCTGCTGCTGGCCCCGTCCTCCGCCCCCTGGCTCAAGGCGTCGGAGGCGGTCGACTTCGTCCGCGC
>JAZQNT010000451.1:0-5165 GCA_045627505.1 Nocardioides sp. | reverse complement strand
GCACTCTCCTCCATCGTCGCCCCGAGCATCGAGTCCCTGACTCTCGGTTCCACCGTGATCGACGGGGCCGACGACGACCTGGCCCCCAGCTACGAGGACGCCCTGGCCACCTCCTCCGACCTCGACCCGATGGTCGTGGTGGACGAGCAGGACCCGTTCTGCATCACCTACACCTCCGGCACCACCGGCAAGCCCAAGGGCGTGCTGATCTCGCACCGCTCGCGCGTGCTGACCTTCTACATGTCCGCCCTGGAGTACGGCCTCGGCGCCGGTCGGGTCTCCGCCGCGGTCGCGCCGATGTACCACGGCGCCGGCTTCGCCTTCGGCTACGCCCCGGTGTTCACCGGGGGCACGGTGACCATGCTGCGCAAGTGGGACCCCAAGGCCTTCCTCGACCTGTGCGAACGCGACCGGGTGCAGTCGGCCTTCCTGGTGCCCACGATGGCCCAGGGCATCCGCTCGCTCGGACCGGACGCGGTGGCCTCGAAGGACCTTGCAGCACTGGACACCCTGTACTTCAACGCCGCAGCACTCCCCCACGCCCTCAAGGAATGGGTCATGGACTCGTTCCCGACCGTCGGCGTGCACGAGCTGTACGGCTCGACCGAGTCGGGCATCATCACCAACCTGCGCCCGGTGCACATGCGCGCCAAGCCGGGGTCGGTGGGCCACGCCTGGTACATGACCGAGATCCGCATCGTCGACGAGCAGGGCAACGAGGTGCCGCCGAACACCCCCGGTGAGCTCTTCTCCCGATCGCCGTTCCTGATGAACGGCTACCTCGACAATCCCGAGGCCACCGCGGAGTGCACCACCGAGGACGGATTCGTCACCTGCGGCGACATCGCCGTGCGCGACGAGCAGGGCTTCATCTCCATCGTCGACCGCAAGAAGGACCTGATCATCTCCGGCGGTACCAACGTGTACCCGCGCGAGATCGAGGAGGTGCTCGCCACCCTCGACGTGCTGGTCGAGTCCGCGGTCGTCGGTGAGCCCGACGAGCAGTGGGGCGAGACGGTCGTGGCGCATGTCGTGCTCAAGCCCGGCACGCAACTGGACGTTGAACTCCTGGAGGCTCACTGCCGTACCGAGCTGGCCGGCTACAAGATTCCGCGCCGCTGGTACGCGACCCCGGCCCTCCCGCGCAACGCCGGCGGCAAGATCGTCAAGCGCGAGCTCAAGCCACCGACGGCCTGAGCTCCTCTCCCCTGACGAGCTGAAGCACCGAGGGGCCGGCGACCTGCGAGGGTCGTCGGCCCTTTCAGCACCGCGATATTGGTGCGACAAGATGTATCGAAACACTTGACGAGACATTTTGTACCGATAAGATGTGACCACTGACTTTCGGCGTCCCCCAGACGCCCCGAGAACATCGGAGGGCCCGTGCGACCCCATGTTGAGTTGATCCAGGAGAACGACTACGTCTGGCATGCTGCTGAGCTGCCCGGCGGAGAGGGCCGCGCCTCCGAGCGTCGCCTCTCGGTCGACGAGGAGGACGGCTCGTCCTCGCTCCGCGTTGACTTCCACACCGACTGGGGCCGCGGCCCCGGTATCCACCACGCCAACACCGAGTACTACGTGCTCGAGGGCGAGATCAACTACGGCGGGCAGAAGATCGGCAAGGGCGGCTACGTCTACGCCCCCAAGGGTGTCCCGACCGACTACATCAAGATCGCCGAAGGCACTCGCATCCTGAAGTACAGCGAGTACGGCGACGCCGGCTTCGACTCCCTCGACAAGCTCGCCGGCGCCCCGCGCTGGGCCGACGCGCGCGAGGACGTCATCGTGATCGACACCGAGGCCATGAAGTGGGACGCCGTCCCCAACCCGGGCCCCATGCCGGGCATGTACATCAAGTACCTGCACGTCGACCCGGTGACCGGCTTCTACACCCGTCTCGTCCACGCCCAGGAGGGCTGGAGTGACCACCGCCTCGCGCACCACCCGTGCTACGAGGAGGCCTACACGACCCAGGGCCACATGGAGTACAACTTCGGCACCCTGGACCTCGGCACCTACTTCTTCCGCCCCGCGCGGGTGAAGCACGGCCACTTCACCACCATGGAGGGTGGCGCCACCTGGCTGCTCCGCTCCGACGGTGAGTTGAAGAACTGGTACACCCAGAACGAGTGGGTCCGCTGGGGCGGCGAGGCCTTCAACTACGGTCCCGAGGGCCTGGAAGAGCACCCGCACCCGGCGCGCCCCTGGTCGATGTCGTCGCACGACATGGGCGAGCCGTGGCGCACCGAGGAGGACATCCGCCAGCTGAACACCTCCCTGCAGTTCCAGCTCGACCAGGGTCACGACGGCCCGCCGATCAAGCACCACGGAACCGGCTCCGACGCCTCCGTCATCGCGATGATGAAGGCCATGGACGCCGCCCAGCTCCAGGGCGGTCACGGCGACGACCACGGTCACTCGCACGACCACGACCACTCGCACGACCACGAGCACGAGCACGGTCACGACCACTCGCACGACGAGGCCGAGGCCACGCCGCAGCGCGAGGTCATCAACCTCAACTGGGGCTGGTCGGGTCGCGACACCGAGGACCCCGAGGACCGCACCGCTCCCGACGCCCACATCTGGGGACGTCGTCTCAACTGGAAGGACGGGGACCCGATCCCCGCGCCCATCCTCTCCTCCCTGCCCGTCCGCAGCCGGTCCACCGGTCGCTGGGACGGCGACGGCATGTGATCGGAAAGAACTGAATGATCCTCCCCCTGCTCTCCGATGCAGCGTTCGCGGCGACCGAGTTCTCCTCGGTCGCCGCTGGCGACTCTGCAGTCGTCCACGGGTTCTCCATGTTCACCGTGGCGATCATCCTGCACATCGTCCTCTTCGTGTACTGGCTCGGCGGAGACCTCGGCGTCTTCTACTCGAGCCGGTTCCTCATGAAGAAGGAGTACCAGCCCGAGACCCGCATGATCGCCGCCAAGATCATGATGGGTTGCGACATGGCCCCCCGTTTCTCGCTGATCCTCTTCGGGGCCAGCGGCGTGACGCTCATGTACTACGGCCCGCTGGGTGACAAGTCGTTCCTGACCTGGTGGATGGTCGCGCTCGCGTGGATCGCCACCCTCGTCTGGGTGTTCCTGTCGCTGCAGGAGGCCCGCACCGCGGGCAAGGCCTCGCACCACTTCTTCCACACCGGCGACCTCGTGGTCCGCTACATCGCCTCGATCGGCCTGGTCCTCATCGGCCTGTACACGATCGTCGCCACGGACCCGTTCGGCGTGGACACCAACCCGAAGTGGCTGGGCCTCAAGGTGGCCTTCTACGGTGCCTCGATCTTCTGCGGCATCATGATCCGCCGCGCCCTCAAGCCGTTCGGACCCTCGTTCGGCAAGCTCATGACCGAGGGGTCCTCCCCCGAGGTCGAGGACGGCATCACCGGCTCCATCAAGCGCTCCGAGCCGTGGGTCTACGCGATCTGGTTCTTCGTCCTGGCCGCGGCCATCCTGGGCGTCATCAAGCCCGGCTACGTGGGCTGAGGCTGCCTCGACGCACGCTCCCCACCGCACCCCCGGCGCCCCGGCACCGGGGGTGCGGTGCGTTACGCCCCAGCAACTGCCGGAAACCTCGCCTGGGCACGCGAACGCGTCAGGGTGCGCCAGGCCGGGCCGGTCGTGAAGGTCCGGGCCAACCGGGCAGGCGTCCCCCGCGTCACGCTCCGGGCGCCGAAGCGCGCCGACAAGGTGGTCGTCAAGGTGGCCGTCAAGGTCCGCGCCTCGACGACCGGACGTGCGGACCGGACGTGCGCCCCGGATGTCGTACCGGGTCCGCTGACAGACCTCAGGCACAACGACAGCCCCACCTGAACTGCTTCGGGTGGGGCTGTCGCGCTCATGTCACCGGAACTGACCGGCCGGCTCAGGCCAGGTGTCGACGCTCCCACAGACGGCGCGGCACGACCGTGGCGACACCCAACACGGCCGCCACGACGAGGCCTGTGCCGAAGAGCAGGCGCCACTCCCCTGCGTCCACCCATCCCTGGGCGAGCCAGGCGCCCAGGGCGCTGCCCAGGAAGAGGCAGCCGGCGAAGCAGGACACCACCAGGCCGCGTCCGGGCACGGGCACCTCGCTGATCCAGCTCTGGAGCGCGTTGTGCAGGAACGACCACGTCACCGCCAGCAGCACGCAGGCCAGACCGACGGTGGGTGCGCTGACGTCGATGGCCACGACGGCTCCTGCTGCCACCAGGGCCACGGAGCCGATGGCCGCCGTGGCACTGAGCGGGACGCGCGAACCGAGACGCTGGACCACACCGGCGACCACGACCACGGCGACACCGAAGAGGGCGGACACGAGTCCCGAGAGCCCCGCGCCGCTGCCCGCGTCCTGCAGTGCGGTCGGCAGGAGCTGCAGCCCACCCAGGACGAGCGCCCCCTCCACCAGCACCAGCGCGAGCACGAACAGCACCGTGGGGTTCCGGAGACCGGGCAACGACTCACGCAGGGAGACCACCTGGCGCGAGGCCGGTGGCCGGACGCCACGCAGCTGCCAGGCGGCCGCGAGGGCCAGCACCGCCGGGACCAGGAAGGCGGCTCGCCAGCCCACGAACTGACCGATGAGTCCGCTCACCGCGGTCGAGGAGCCGGTGCCCACGGCGATCGAGCGCATCAGCGCCGAGAGCTCCTGGCGCCGCTGCTCCGCAGGCGCCTTGTCGGCCACGTAGGCCATCACCGTGGGCACCACGGCACCGAAGAGCCCGCCGGCCAGGACACGCAGCACCAGCAGCAACTCAGGGTCCGGGGCCGCAGCGGAACCCACGGCGGCGAGGGCGCCCGCGACGAGCGCGAACCGGATCACGGTCACCCGTCCGTAGCGGTCGGAGAGCGCACCCCACAGGGGCTGCCCCAGCCCGTAGGCAATCTGGTGACCGACGGCCAGGGCGAGGAGTTCAGAGACAGGTCGGTCGAACGTGGTGCCCAGGATCACCAGCAGCGGCACCACCACGAAACGGTCGTAGGTGGAGACGGCCGCGGCCACGTGCAGGGCCTTGCGGTGCGGGAGGGGGGAGGCACCGGGCACGGCCGACGGACGCTCGGGGGGAATCGTCACGGGCCGAACGCTACGCGGACACCCCGTCCGGGAAACGTTCCCGGGTGCCCAGAACGACAGCAGGGACACCTCCCGGCGGAGGTGCCCCTGCTGCTCACAGT
>JAZQNT010000450.1:0-4554 GCA_045627505.1 Nocardioides sp. | reverse complement strand
CACAGAACGACATGGCTACGACCCGCCTTGCCCCCGGCCACGGGCGAATGAGCGAAGACGTGACCCCAGCAGCAGAGCCACCACTGCTCAACCGGTTCCTCGGCAGTCATGGGTCAAGGATGCCCCTTGTTGCCACGGCATCTCAACGACGGATCAGTGCGCCTGCTTGCGGCTACTAGACACTCGACCTCAGGATCGGTGTCTGGCCAGACTCGGTCCAGGTGTCCGGCGGGAAGCTCTCCATGCGGCTGCCCACCCGGTCCTTTGGGTGTGGCTCACTATCGGTCTGCGTCCCGTCGGACACCGTGACGAGGCGTGGCTCAAGAAGGGACTGCCCTGCTCGTAGTAGCAATGCCCGAGTACGTCAGCGCATCAACAGAACTGTGGCAGACGCGATCACGCCGATCAGTCCGAAGGCGGCCACCAGAAGCCGCGGAACTCGAAGGTGGTTTGCCAAGGGAACCCCCACGGCGATGGCAATGAGTGCACCCCCGAAGACCAACCCCAGCCACGGACTAGCCGCAATTCCAAGACCGACGGCGGGAGGAAGGAAGAAGAGAACCACAAGGCCCAGAAGCAACGTCGATCCCTCATGGCCCCTACTGACATTCCCGGTCAAGATTCCCTCGCTTCTAGCGTTACGCTCACATCGACTGCAGGCTCCCCCATGCTCCCCCCAACGCGACCCGCCGCGGAGGCAGAACTCAACTTCTGTCGCTGCGGCGGCAAACAGCCGAGGCCTGAATGCTGCACTGCATGCTGCAGACTGTGCAGCATGGCACTCCTCGACAAGCCCGTGACTCGCAAGAGTCTCCCGTTGAGCGCTCGCGACGTGGAGGATCTGGAGAAGCTGCGCAGTTCCCACGAGATGCGTGAGGCCCTGTCGACGCTCTCCTCGGAGTCCATCACCGAGGCCTCCAGTGAGGCCGCGCTGCTCCACGCCGTGATGGAAGCTGGCAAGCGCGCGATCCGCGAACACCTCGAGTCGGCGGGTTACGCACAGATCGCACAGCAACGTGAGGACTACAACCGTCCGGCCGTCGCGCGCCGGCGTCGCCCCGCCTGGGCAGACGAGTGACCTGGCCCGTCCTCCGAGGACAACTGCTCCAGGTGGACATCGGCCTTGATGAGCCAACGCTCGTCCTCGTCGTCTCCAACAATCGGCGCAACGAGCGCCTAGGTTCCGTTCTGGCCGTGCGACTGACCACGTCCGCGAAGCCACGCCTGCCGAGCATCGTGGAACTGGACAACCCGGAGAGGTTCGTGGGCCGGGTGGTCTGCGACGACATCTTGGAGGTGTTCGAGGACGAGGTGCTCAAAGTGCGTGGGACCCTGAGTCCCGTCACCATGGCAGCGGTGAACGAAGCCCTCAAGGCCGCCCTCGACCTTCCCTGACGAGCGAGCACACTCGGCGCCCCAAGGGGGCGCCGAGTGCCCGGCCTTCCACCACACGCTGCTCGCCCTCGCACGGTTGATCACCTCGTCCGGAGGCGTCACCAGCGCGGCGTCGTGAGAGTGCACGGTGCCGCCGCCGCCTTACCAGACTGGGCCGAAGCGATCGACAGACGGGGCGCCGACCTCTGACATGGTCCCGCCTGAGCGGCTGCGTCGGCGAACACCCGGGTCGAGGTGTGGGCCGACCTGAAGGACGGCACGGTGCGGGTCGGCACCGCGCACTTCCGCATCCGGGGCAACCGGGTGACGTCGACCGTGACCTACGAGGACTCCTATCTGCGCATCCCCGACGCGTACACCGTCGACCCTGCACTCCTCTTCGACACGTCGTGTCACATTCGGGGACGCCAACCGCGGTCGTAGCAGTGCCTCGGTCGCGACCGCCATGTCGTCCGCCGCGACCGACTCAAGCCGCTCAGACCGGACACCGAACCGGACGCCGGATGCGGCTGCCTTCGTGCCGCATCGACGTGCGCCTCGCATGTCGGGCTGACTCAGGCCGCACGGCGCGCCGCCAGCGCGGCGCCGGTCGCCACGGCTGCTTCCTCTGCGCCCTTGCGCATCATCGCCGCCGACTCGGCGAACTCATCGAGAGCCGGGTTGACGCCGACCAGGGTGAACTCGCGCTCGACGAGCGTCAGGTCGGCACCCCAGCAGTCGACCAGGATCCGCCGCAGGTAATCGGTGTTGTGGTCCCAGCCTTCGCGCGGAGTGCCGGCCCCGTAGGCGCCGCCGCGGGTCACGACCAAGGCAGTCGGGGTGTCCTCCAGCAGCCGCGCGCCGTACGGCGCTCCGGCGAACGCGAGGTCGATCCACGACTTCACGTGCTGCGAGACACCGAAGTTGTAGAGCGGTAGTGCCAGCACAGCGGTGGTGGCCTGCTGCAGCTCGTCGGCGACCTGCTGCGCGAGGGTGAGGGCCTGACGCTGCGTCTCGGTACGTTCCGTCTCGGCCATGGCGCCGCCGGTCACCGCGGCCGCCCAGGCGTCCGCGGGCAGCGGCTCCAGGCCGAGGTGACGGCGTACGACGGAGGCGTCGGGGTGGGCGGCGGTGAGCTCGGCGAGGACGAGGTCGCCCAGGGCGCTGCTCGCGGAGCGCTCGCCCTGGATGGAGGAGTCGACACGAAGGATGGACATAGGAGTCTCCTGATGAGATGTCGCGGGGAGCCCCCGCCTTGAATGTTCAAGTCAATGCAAGTCAACCGTAGCGGCGGGGGCTTGAACGTTCAAGCCCTATGCTGTTCTGTGTGACCGCAGAGAGTGAGGGCCGGATCGGATCGGCCCAGATCGGATCAACTCAGGACGGATCGGCTCAGGGCGGATCGGCTCAGGACGACCCCTGGCTGACGCCCGAGCAACAGCGCGAGTGGCGCGCACTCGTGGCGCTCCTGATGACGCTCCCGGCCGCCATGGACGCCCAGCTCAAGCGCGACGCCGGGGTGAACTCGTTCGAGTACCAACTGCTCGCCACTCTGGGCGAGGCACCGGACCACACGCGCGTCCTCAGCGACTTGGCCACGCTCGCGCAGGGATCGCTGTCGCGGATCTCGCACGCCGTGACGAGGCTGGAGCGCGCGGGCTGGGTCGAGCGACGGTCGTGCTCCGAGCGCGGCCCCCGCCGCACGGAAGCACGGTTGACCGACGCGGGCTTCGCCAAGCTCGAGGAGATCGCGCCCGGTCATGCCCGCGAGGCGCGGCGACTGGTGATCGACCAGTTGACGCCCGAACAGCTCGCCGCCTTGGGCGACGCAGCCAGGGCGATCGTGGCTGCGTGCACCGAGGACGGGCCGGCAGCGTGTCGCGGGATCATCGACTGCTGATCTGCCGAACCAGCCTGGCCAAGCATGTTCGCCTCGGCCACCTATGACTGCCCCAGTCGCCGGGCTACATGGCAGAACCCTCGGTCAGCGTCGCGGACGGCAGCCAGTCGGCCCCGAGCAGCTGCGCGAGGTCAGCGAGGCCGCTGGTGTCGCTGCCCACGGTGTCGGAGGCCGCGGCGATCCGCTCCACCATCACCTTGCCGACCTGCTCCTCGACGGTGCCCTCGGCGTAGGCGATGTGCCACGGCGAGACCTGGTGGTCGCGGTGGGTGCGACCGGTCACCTGACGTCCGGCGATGCCCGAGAACCGGGCCTGGTGGAAGACCCCGACCCGCGGCTCGGTGCTGGCCTGACGACCGTCGGCCAGGGTCTCGCCGGCGTGCAGGCTGATCGAGGCGACCGTGGTGAAGACGCAGACCTTCGCCTGCCCGGTCTGGAACCTCAGCCGCTCGGCCTCGACGTCGAACCGGTCGCGGCCGTAGATCGTCGCCACCTCGATCCCGGCCTCACGCAACCGGTCGGTGATCGGGTCGGCGGCGGTGGTCACGAACTCGACCGAGCACGCCACCTGGCGCTCGGCCTGGACCTGCTGGGCGATCCAGGCGACCGTCGAGTCGACCCGGATCAGCCCGGCCTTCTGCCGAAAGCGCAGCAGCGCGGCCCGACCCTTCGCCACGTTGCGCCCGCGTCGCGCCAGGTCCATCTCGCGGCAGAACTCGCCCCACTCGGCCTCGTACGCGGTCCGTTCCTGCGGGGTGAGCGCCACCGGCATCCCCGAGATCGGCACCGGCCCCCACGGGGCGGCGCGGTGCAGCATCGCCGCCGGTCGTTCGTCCGCGAGCCAGCCGCGCACCAGCTTGAGGTCTGCGGCTCGTCGCGCCGGGTCGGTGGTCCAGGTCGCTCCGTAGCGTCCCCGCTCCACCCCGACGCCGTGACGTTCGAGCGCCGACGCAAAGGACTAAAAAAGCAGATTATCTATTTACCTGTTCTGAACTTGCAGGACTATCTGTTTTTGGGAAGAGAGCAGTTGAGGAAGGACAGACTATCTTTGTGCCAAACGCTATAGAGGTAGAAAAGTTTAAGTTTAATCCTAAAGTACGAGAAGAGGTAAGAAGGGAATTAAATATAGAAGATCGTTTTGTGATAGGTCATGTTGGAAGATTTCACTATGCAAAAAATCATGAATTTTTATTAGCTATTTTTAGGGACATCTTAAAACAATATGATGCACAAAATAGTAAAAAACCGCTTCTTCTTATGCTTGGGGAAGGTCCAAGAAT
>JAZQNT010000449.1:0-2073 GCA_045627505.1 Nocardioides sp. | reverse complement strand
CAGACCGTGACGAACGAGCCGCCGTTGCCCTTCCCGTTCTTCATCTCTTCATGGATGATCTTCGCCCGGACCTGCATCCGGTCGTTGTAGGTCTTCGACTGGGACCCGTCCTGGGACGTCCAGACGAAGGTGCTCTTCTTGTCCTTGCGGCAGCCGCACATCAGGGGTTCTCCTTCTTCGTAGCGTCGAGTCGGTTGTTGTCAGAGGCTCTGTACGGGGCGAAGTCCTCAGTGGAAGTCTTCATCACGCGAGAGATCCGGTCCCAGTCCCCCTCGTCGTGGCGGACAGAGGTCTGCTTGGACCGGCGTGCGTCGAGCGCCTCGCCCTTCTCCCCAGGACGTGGGCGGTCCTCGGCGTGCCAGTACAACCCCGCGCCCTGCCCCCGGTTCGATGCGTACTCCTCGGGGGTGACGAACATCCCTCTGGACGGGTCCACCCTCCGGGAGAACTCCACGTGCTCGTGCCCACCGGGGCCGAACTCCTCCCGGAACCCACCGACAGCCTCGATGCCGTTCCTCGGGATGTAGAGCATCACGCCACGGGGCCAGCGCCAGTAGGCGAACCCATCACCAGAGGTGCGGGTGCTCAGTCGGCTCAGCCCCCAGCAGACCATCGTGTGCTTGTCCGGAGTCCGGGTGTGGAGGCGGAGCGAGTCTGCACTGAGTGGGCTGCTGTCGTCGTCGCTCAGGAACAACCCGACTTCGACGACGTCCATGAGCGCCTCGATACCGGTGTTCTTGTTCGCAGCCACGCCGATCCGGCCGTTGCGCATCCCGAAGCCGTTGTCCCAACCCGGTCCCGGCTGCCCGACGCGGATGACCGTCACCTGACCCCCGACAGCCTCCCGCACGCGCTGAGCCGCCTCCTCGTCGCCGTCCACCGTGACAAACAGCGGGGAGCCCTCCAGAGCCGCCGCCCAGTTACGGACAGCGGTCTGGAGGAACTCCATGCGGTGCGGGTCTCCGGTGGTGGAGATCGCGGCCCCGAAGTCGGCCATCACTCCCAGCCCTCCGAGAGCGAACTCAACCGCTCCGCGACCACCCAAGACTCCATCTCCCGGACAGCGGCGCGGACAGCCAGCCGCTCCTCCACGGCCGAGGTGATCGCGTCGATCGGGTCGACGTCCTCCTCGGCGCACGGTGGGTTCTCGACGACGGCGTTGTACGAGGCGACCAGCGACTCGACCTCACCCTCGTCGTCAAACTGAGCCGAGGCCCTGATCACGGGGAACCCCGGGACGTTCACCGCGAGCAGGGAGCGCAGCGACTGTCCTCGCCACTCCCCGGAGACCTGTCCTGCTGCCTGGATGAGCACCAGGTCTTCTTCGGGCACGTGCGGCAGGACGTAGCCGGAGTACCAGACACCGGTCTCGTCCTCGCCGACGCGAACGGCTGCCCATGCGTGGCTGACGTCGTCGAAGTGCGCCTTCTCCGGGGTCTCGGACAGGATCTGACGACCCTCCCGGTGCCCGATGGCGTAGGTGATGAGCCCCGTGCGGAGCCGGTCGCCGCTCGCCGTGAGGGTCGACCCGAGGTGGTAGTCGTCGAACTCCCCGTTCGGGTCCTTCGGCAGCGTCACGCAGCGGTCCTCGAACCCGACGTGGCACACCCCCCACTGACCGGCGTAGCCGTGAACACGGCGGATGCCATGCTCGTCAGGCTCCTCGATCGTCAGCGCGGTAGAACCCTCGACACGCTCGAAGTACTCAGCCGGGGGCCGGACGATCCCGCCGTCGACGCTGGAGACCAGCACGGGCTCCCACTCGGACTCGGCGACAGCCGCGTTGATGCGAGCGGACTCCTCGTGGAGTTCCTCAGCGCTGGCGACCTTCGCCTTCCGCTCGGCGCGAGCCTCGGCGGACGTCTTGTTACCCGGTCGGTCGAGTTCACCCGGCCAGTAGCCGAGCGCGTCGTGGTGCCACTGAGCGATGATCTGGTTGAGGTACTTCATCTTCCCGGGGGAGTTCTTGGCGATCTTCTCCCCGATCAGACGACGGGCGCGGGTGAAGTCCCCACGGGTGCCCCAACGGATCTTCGCGTAGCCCGGCTGGCCCTTCTCCGTCCAGTACTTGTG
>JAZQNT010000448.1:0-5436 GCA_045627505.1 Nocardioides sp. | reverse complement strand
GGTCCGGGCAACAGGGCGCTGGCCGGTGCGTGGGCGCGCCCGGTGCGCCGGTGGTGCCTCGAACCGATCCGTAGCCTCGGCCGATCGACCGGCCGGACAAGCAGAAACCCCGCCGGCGGACCGGCGGGGTTTCAGTGGCGGTGACGGAGGGATTTGAACCCTCGGTGGACTCGCGCCCACAAACGCTTTCGAGGCGTTCTCCTTAGGCCGCTCGGACACGTCACCGGAACGAACGTTACTAGAGACCGACTTCGCCGCACGAATCGGGCTCCCCCGTCGGGGTGCTGCCGTTCGGCCGGTCCGGGGAAGTCGCAGGTCAGTCGCGGTGCGAGCGGAAGAACTCCGCCAGGAGCCGGGTCGACTCCTCGGCCAGGACGCCCGAGATCACCTCGGGACGGTGGTTGAGCCGACGGTCGCGGACCACGTCCCACAGGCTGCCCACGGCGCCGGCCTTCTCGTCGAAGGCACCGAAGACGATCCGCTCCACCCGGGAGAGCACCGAGGCGCCGGCGCACATCGTGCACGGCTCCAGGGTCACGACCAGGGTGCAGCCCTCGAGCCGCCACTCCCCGCGCGCCTTGGCGGCCTCGCGCAGCGCCACCACCTCGGCGTGGCCGGTCGGGTCGGCGTCCGCCTCGCGCACGTTGCGGCCGAAACCGATGGGCACCCCGGCGGGGTCGAGCACCACCGCCCCGATCGGCACGTCGTCGGTGGCGAGCGCGGCGTCGGCCTGGGCCAGGGCGAGGCGCATCGCGCCCTCCCACTCGTGGGCGGGCACGACTCAGAGGGAGTCGAGGCCGATGGCCTCGTCGAACTCGCGGCCGAAGCCGAGGCGGGTGGCGATGTCGGAGAGCATCTCGTCAGGGTAGAGCTCCACGTCGTCGAGCAGCACAGCCATGTCGACCGGGTGCATGCCCAGGTCGGCCAGCAGGCCCAGCTCGCCGGCCGGCCCGTCCTCCTCGTCCTCGGGGTCGGGCACGCCCAGGAAGTCGAGCACCGACTCCGCCAGCTCCCACTCCTCCGCGGCCGTGACGTCGGAGAGCAGTACCCGGGTGCGGTGCGCGTCCACCCGCACCAGCACGAAGAAGTCCTCGTCCACCGACACGATGCCCAGCGCGCCCACGTCGGCGGAGAAGCGACGCAGGGCCGCGGCCAGTGTCTCCACCGACTCCAGGGCGGGCCCGGCCAGCTCGTCGATCTGCCAGGAGCCGTTCACCCGGAACGCGGCCAGGGCGTAGTCGACCGCGTCGTACTGGCTGCCGCTCAGGCTCATGGTGCTCTCCGAGGGTGGTGGGCCGGACGTCGGTGGATCGCGACGGCGGTCGTGCGGTGGGTCGGTGGTGCGGGGCCCTGGTGCTGGGCCTGGTGCTGGGCCCTGGTGGTGCGGGGCCTGGTGGTGCTGGGCGCGCCCCTTTCCTCGGCCCTCGGGCCGCGGGGTCACCAGCGTGACAGACCCGACACTGCCAGCCAAGCCCTGCGGTGCTTCCTGACTCCGGTCTGGTCGCATTCTTCGTCTACGCTGGTCAGCATGCGTATCCAGGTCGTTGACCACCCTCTCGTCGCCCACAAGCTCACCACCCTGCGGGACGAGAACACCGACTCCCCGACGTTCCGTCGCCTGGCCGACGAGCTGGTCACGTTGCTCGCCTATGAGGCGACCCGCGGCGTGCGCGTCAACGAGGTCGAGATCAAGACCCCGGTGGCCCCGGCCAAGGGCGTCAAGCTCGCCCAGCCCACCCCGCTCGTGGTCCCGATCCTGCGTGCCGGCCTCGGCATGCTCGACGGCATGGTGCGCCTGATCCCGACCGCCGAGGTCGGCTTCCTCGGGATGGTCCGGGACGAGGAGACCCTGGAGGTCTCCACCTACGCCGACCGCCTGCCCAAGGACCTGTCCGCGCGTCAGGTCTACGTCGTCGACCCGATGCTGGCCACCGGCGCGACGCTGGCCCAGGCGATCCGCTTCCTGGCCGATCGCGGCGCCGACGACATCACCGCGATCTGCCTGCTCGCGGCTCCCGAGGGCTGTGCGGCCCTGGAGCGGGAGATCGCCGACCTCCATGTCCCGGTCACCGTGGTCACCGCCGCGATCGACGAGCGGCTGAACGAGAAGGGCTACATCGTCCCGGGCCTCGGCGACGCCGGGGACCGCCTCTACGGCGTGGCCCACTGAACCCAGCCTGAGTCCTGGGCCAGGGGCCTCAACCCCCGGCCTCCGGGACGCTGGACCGCCGCCGAACTGCCCCCGCATCCGACCCGCGGACACTCCGGCGGCCGCCCGCAGGCGAGCCGCACACTGACAGCACCGGCGCGAGACGCGTCCGGTGCTGTTGTGTTCTGGGTCACCTCTGCGAGCCGAAACACGCCTGAAAGGTCTTGTTAACCCGTCCGTAACACGGGGGCCTGGTCGGCGTGCCCCCGATGGGGGGTACTTTGTCCGCGGTCGGGCCTGGACGGAACGGGCTTGGCAGACAGGAGGAAGTCGTGCGGATCGGTATCCCGCGAGAAGCGAAGCCCGGCGAGTCACTCGTCGCGGCCACCGCGAGGACGGCAGAGCAACTGCAGAAGCTGGGCTACGACGTGGTCGTCGAGACCGGCGCCGGCGCGCTGGCGGACCAGTCGGACGCCGCCTACACCACGGCGGGCGTCCCGGTGGTCAGTCGCGACGAGGTCTGGGCCAGCGACGTCATCGTCAAGGTCAACGCCCCCACCGACGAGGAGATCGGACGCCTGCGCCGCGAGGCCACCGTCATCTCCCTGATGGCCCCGGCCCGCAGCCCCGAGCTGATCTCGAAGTTCGAGGCGGCCGGTGTGACCGCGCTGGCGATGGACGCGGTGCCGCGCATCTCGCGCGCGCAGTCGATGGACGTCCTCTCCTCGATGGCCAACGTCGCCGGCTACCGCGCCGTGATCGAGGCCGCCCACGAGTTCGGACGGATGTTCACCGGTCAGGTCACCGCCGCCGGCAAGACCGCACCGGCGCGCGTCTTCGTCGTCGGAGCCGGTGTCGCCGGCCTCGCCGCCATCGGCGCCGCGTCGTCGATGGGCGCGATCGTGCGGGCCTTCGACGTGCGTCCCGAGGTGGCCGAGCAGGTCCAGTCGATGGGTGCGGAGTTCGTGCGCGTCGAGATGGAGCAGGAGGTCTCCACCGACGGCTACGCGCGGGAGATGACCGCCGAGCAGGAGGCGGCCACCGTGGCCATGTACGACGAGGAGGCGCGCAACGCCGACATCGTCATCACCACCGCGCTCATCCCCGGACGTCCCGCGCCGAAGCTGATCACCGCCGAGACCATCGCCGCGATGAAGCCCGGCTCGGTGATCGTCGACATGGCGGCAGCCAACGGCGGCAACGCCGCCGCGACCGTCACCGACCAGCGGGTGGTCACCGACAACGGCGTGGTCGTCCTGGGCTACACCGACCTCGCCGGCCGCCTCGCGGCCCAGACGTCGCAGCTCTACGGCACCAACATCGTCAACCTGCTCAAGCTGCTCACCCCGGACAAGGACGGCCAGCTCACCCTGGACCACTCCGACGTGATCCAGCGCGGCATCACCGTGACCCTGTCCGGCGAGTCGATGTGGCCGCCGCCGCCCGTCCAGGTCTCCGCCGCCCCGGCCGCCGCGCCCGTTGCGGAGCCGGTGGCCAAGGTGGAGAAGAAGCCGCTCGACCCGAAGGTGAAGCTCTACGCCGCGGCCGCCGGTGCGGTGGGCTTCGGCGTGCTGTCGATGTTCATGGGCAGCGGCCTGATCACCCAGCTGACCGTGCTGATGCTGGCGATCTTCGTGGGCTACTACGTGATCTCCAACGTCGCGCACGCCCTGCACACGCCGCTGATGGCCGAGACCAACGCGGTCTCCGGGATCATCCTGGTCGGCGGAATCCTGCAGGTCGGCAGTGACAACCTCGTCGTCACGCTGCTCTCCGTCGTCGCGATCCTCGTCGCCAGCATCAACATCTTCGGTGGCTTCCTGGTGACCGTTCGCATGCTCGAGATGTTCAGGAAGGACTGAACATGGACTTCCTGACCTCTGACAAGCTCCACGGCCTGATCCAGGGCGCGTACGTCATCGCCGGTATCTGCTTCATCGCGGCACTGGCCGGACTCTCCAAGCACGAGACCGCCAAGCGTGGCAACCAGGCCGGCATCGTCGGCATGGCGATCGCGCTGGTGGCCACCGTCCTGCTCGCCCTGCGCGACCAGGAGCTCCTCGCCAGCTGGGACGCCGGCCGGGGGGTGTGGGTGACGCTGCTGCTGATCCTCGTCCCGATCGGCGTCGGTGGCGTGATCGGCGCCCAGAAGGCGCGGACGGTCGAGATGACCGGCATGCCCGTTTTGTATCGATTCCACCTTTTGAGGAATCTGTTGTATCAGATTACAGTCGTCTTACTTATAAAATCCCATATGACTTCCTTGGCGTAACAAAAAATGGCTGGAAATTTTTTATAATTAAAACAGATGATGGATTTAACATTGAAATGCTTCAGACTGAATCTCAGAGAATTTTAAGAAGACATTTTAAAGCTGATCATAACAATATCTGGTATTATACAATGACATTAGCTCATGATGGAATTATGACGGCTATGTATTTGGAAAAAGATTGTGCCCGGGTAGTTTTGTATAGAACTGATAATTTAATTGACGCAATCTTAAACAAGTAAAACTTTGGAAGTTATATGAACTTTGACGATGTTGAAGAAATAAAAACTGAAGATTCACAGGAACAAGGTTTTCATTATTACTACAATCGTGAGGAAAGAATTGCAAAGGCTCCTCCTCAGGTTCAGGAATATTATAGGGGTGGAATGCGTCCTGTTCGTGGATTAAAAGTTTTATTTAATAAGCAGAATAGATTTGTATTGCTTGCTCTAGTTCTCTTTGTAGGGGCATATTGGGTCTATAGTGGATTTAATAGTACTCGTGCTTATGGGAACCTTCATGGAATAAATTTTGAACTTTCTGCATTTTCATATGAAGAGGAAGTATTTGTTTCACTAAAAATGAAGCGTAGTAAAAAGGCAACAGATTTAAGTCCTGCTGCTGTTAATGCCGAAGTGTTTGTAATTGACCCTAACAATCAGGTTGGCGATAAAAGAATATTGTCTTATTTGTATTCTGATGGAGAACAGTTTTTAAGAACGAAATTTACTGACTATGATATAATCAGAGTAGATTTGATTTTAAAAGTTGGTGATGAAGAAACAGAACTTTCTGCAGAAGTAAAGAGGTGATTTATGAGTTGTTCAATTGCTTGTATTGATTATAGAGAGGGAAAAATCTTTATTGCAAAACGTCAAATGGTAGGAGATATGGGGGGACGATGGGAATTCCCTGGTGGTAAAATTGACGGTAATGAAGATTGCAAAGAAGCTATAATTCGTGAAATGCAGGAAGAGTTTGGGGTAGATGTAGAAGTGGGAGCTCATATTACAGA
>JAZQNT010000447.1:0-16202 GCA_045627505.1 Nocardioides sp. | reverse complement strand
GGTCACACCCAGTCGCTGCACACCAACGCCCTCGACGAGGCCATCGCGCTGCCGACCGACTTCTCCGCCCGCATCGCGCGCAACACCCAGCTGCAAGTCGGATCGTAGCCATGTCGTTCTGTGAGCCAAGGAGTTGTCCCTCTCTATTGTCTTCCTAAGACCGCGGCCTCCGACTTGGGTCACACCCAGTCGCTGCACACCAACGCCCTCGACGAGGCCATCGCGCTGCCGACCGACTTCTCCGCCCGCATCGCGCGCAACACCCAGCTGCTGCTGCAGCAGGAGTCGAAGACCACCGAGATCATCGACCCGTGGGCCGGTTCGTACTACGTCGAGAAGCTCACCCACGACCTCGCCAACAAGGCGTGGGCGCACATCCTGGAGGCCGAGAAGGCCGGCGGCATGGCGAAGGCGATCGAGCAGGGCATCCCGAAGATGCGCACCGAGGAGGCGGCCGCCCGCACCCAGGCACGGATCGACTCCGGCGCCCAGCAGGTGATCGGCGTCAACACCTTCCGTCTCCCCGACGAGGACCCGCTCGACGTCCTCAAGGTGGACAACGACGAGGTGTACCGGGCCCAGATCGCCAAGCTGGAGCGCCTGCGTGCCGAGCGCAACCAGGCCGACGTCGACGCCGCCCTGCAGGCGCTGACCAACTCCGCCGAGCGCGGTGCGGCCGGCGGCGGGTCGCTGGACGGCAACCTCCTTGCCCTGGCCGTCGACGCGGCCCGGGCGAAGGCCACCGTCGGTGAGATCTCCGACGCCCTGGAGAAGGTCTACGGACGCCACCAGGCAGTCATCCGTACCATCTCCGGCGTGTACCGAGACACCGCGGACGAAGCCGGCGACGAGAAGCTCACCGCCGTCCTGAAGGCGACCGCGCAGTTCGAGGAGGCCGAGGGCCGTCGTCCGCGCATCCTGGTGGCCAAGATGGGTCAGGACGGCCACGACCGCGGTCAGCAGGGCGTCGTCTCCGCGTTCGCCGACATGGGCTTCACCGTCGACGTGGGTCCGCTCTTCTCCACCCCCGAGGAGGTCGCCCAGCAGGCGATCGACGCGGACGTCCACATCGTCGGCGTCTCCTCGCTGGCCGCGGGTCACCTGACCCTGCTGCCCGCGCTGAAGCAGGCGCTCGCCGAGCAGGGCCGCGACGACATCATGGTCGTCATCGGTGGCGTCATCCCGCCGGACGACGTGCCGACCCTGAAGGAGATAGGTGCTGCTGCGGTCTTCGTGCCGGGCACCGTGATCGCCGACTCCGCGCTCGACATCCTCGCCAAGCTGCGCGAGGCCTGAGCACCGGCGAGCGACAAGAAGACGATGGCACTTCCCGACCTCGACGCCCTGCACGCCGGCGTACGCGCCGGCGTGCGCGGGCAGGTCTCCCGAGCGATCACGCTCGTGGAGTCCAAGCGCCCCGACCACCGGGCCGTGGCCCGGGACCTGCTCGCCCGGCTGGCGGAGGAGACCACCTCCTCGCCCGCCGTGCGGGTGGGCATCTCCGGGGTGCCCGGGGTCGGGAAGTCCACCTTCATCGAGTCGCTCGGCACGCACCTCACCGCCGCGGGGCACCGGGTCGGCGTCCTGGCGGTCGACCCCTCCAGCGTCCGCACCGGTGGGTCGGTGCTGGGTGACAAGACCCGGATGCCGCAGCTCTCGGTCGACCCCAACGCGTTCATCCGCCCCTCGCCGACCGCGGGCACCCTGGGCGGTGTCGCTGCCGCCACCTCGCAGGCCATGAGTGTCCTGGAGGGCGCCGGTTACGACGTGGTGCTGGTCGAGACCGTCGGCGTGGGACAGTCCGAGATCACCGTGGCCGGCATGGTCGACACCTTCCTGTTCCTGACCCTGGCCCGCACCGGGGACCAGCTGCAGGGGATCAAGAAGGGCATCCTCGAGATTGCCGACGTGATCGCGGTCAACAAGGCCGACGACCTCGGCGCCCAGGGCGTGGACCGAGCGGCCGAGGCGCGGGGCGCCGCCCGGGAGCTGGCCGGCGCGATGCGCATGGTCCGCGGGCCCAAGGAGTGGGCGCCGCCGGTGGTCACCGCCTCCGGCCTCACCGGCGTCGGCGTGGACGAGGTCTGGAAGCGGATCCTCGCCCACCGTGAGCACCTGGGCGAGCAGGGACTCCTCGCCAAGCGGGCCCAGCAGCAGCTCGACTTCACCTGGAGCCTGGTCCGCGACACCCTGGTCGACCGGCTCAACCACTCCGAGGCGGTCGCCGCGATCCGGGGCGAGGTCTCCCAGCAGGTCCTCGCCGGACGTCTCAGCGCGCCCGCGGCCGCCGACGAGATCCTCGCTGCCTACGACCGGGCCTGACCCGCGCCACAGCCTCCGGTCCACCGCCCGTTCTCCGCGCCAGCCACGCTGCGGCGGGTCTAGAGTTGCCGGCGATGACAGCGAGCACTCCCTCCGTCCCGGGCCAGCCCGCGGGCCACGCCACCCGCACGCCGGAACCCGCCGAGCGGCTGCTCGCCGCCCGGGTCGTGCTGGACCGGGCGTTGGACGCGGCCGAGGACGAGCTGCTCGCGGTGCGGCGGGACCTGCACGCCCATCCCGAGCTCTCCTGGCAGGAGGCACGCACCACCGAGGTGGTCGCGACCCGGTTGGAGGCCGCCGGACTGCGGGTCCGTCGGCTGCCGCGCAGCGGGCTGCTCGCCGAGGTCGGTGACTCCGGGCCGGTGGTGGCGCTGCGCGGCGACATCGACGCCCTGCCGGTGCAGGACCTGGTCCCGGACCCGTGGGTCTCCACGGTGCCCGGGGTCGCGCACGCCTGCGGGCACGACGTCCACACCGCGGCGCTGCTGGGGGCCGGACTCGGCCTCGCCGCGGTGCACGCCACCGGCCTGCTCGACGGCCGGGTGCGCCTGCTCTTCCAGCCCGCCGAGGAGGTCATGCCCGGGGGCGCCCTCGAGCTGTTGGAGCACGGTGCCCTGGACGACGCGGTGCACGTCTTCGGCCTGCACTGCGACCCCAGCCTGGACGTGGGGGAGGTGGGCCTGCGTGAGGGGCCCCTGACTGCCGCCGCAGACGTCCTGCGGATCGAGGTGACCGGCCGCGGCGGTCACACCTCGCGCCCCCACCTCACCGAGGACCTCACCTATGCGGTGGCCAAGATCCTCACTGAACTGCCCGCGGCGCTGTCCCGACGAATGGACCCGCGGGCCGGCCTCAGCATCGTCTGGGGCGTGGTCCGGGCCGGGGCCGCGGCCAACGTCGTGCCACACGTCGGAACGTTGGCCGGCACCGTCCGGATGCTCGACGACACGGCCTGGAAACGGGCCGAACCCCTGGTCACCGAGCTCGTGCACCAGATCGCGGCGCCGTACGGGGTGACCTGCCACGTCGAGTACCAGCGGGGCGTCCCGCCGGTGGTCAACGAGCACGCCTCCACGTTCATGCTCGGGCGCGCGGTCGAGCAGGTCCTGGGCGACCACGGGCACGTGCCCACCTCCCAGAGCCTCGGGGGAGAGGACTTCGGCTGGTACCTCAACCGGGTTCCGGGCGCGATGGGGCGCCTGGGTACCCGGACCCCGGGAGGGCCCACGCACGACCTGCACCAGGGAGACCTGCAGGTCGACGAGCGCGCCCTGCGGATCGGGGCGGCCGTGCTGGCCCACGTGGCACTGGTCGCATCCTCCCCCTGAGCGGGGGAAATGGCTTGTTGCCTCCACTTGGATCGACTTGCCTGCACTGGATGCGAAACGCATGTAACGATCTGGTCAACCGGCGCTCCTCGTGAGTAACAGCGGGCGGGCGTTGGCTTATCGTCTGAGCGGGATCGAGCCGTCCCGCACCACCCGAGACTGGAGGCCACCTTGCGTCGTCTGACCAAGATCGTCGCTGTCACTGCCGTCGCGTCCATCGCGCTCGTCGGCTGTGGCAAGAACGACGATGACAACAAGTCCGACTCGAAGTCGGAGAGCATCTGCAAGTCCGCCGACGGAGACGGCCCCAAGGTGGGCCTGGCCTACGACGTGGGCGGCCGTGGCGACCAGTCGTTCAACGACGCCGCCTACGCCGGTGTCGAGAAGGCGGTCGAGGACCTCGACGCCACCTGCATCGAGGGTGAGGCCGCCACCGACGAGGCCGAGTCGGTCCGCGAGGAGCGTCTGCGCAACATGGCCGAGCAGGGCTACTCGCCGATCATCGGAGTCGGCTTCGCCTACTCCGAGTCGGTCAACAAGGTCGCCCCCGACTTCGCCGACACCAACTTCGTGGTCATCGACGGTTTCGACCCCGACGACAAGCCGAACGAGAACGTCGCCTACGCCACGTTCGCCGAGAACGAGGGTTCGTTCCTGGCCGGTGCCGCAGCGGCCCTCAAGAGCGAGGCGAAGCACGTCGGCTTCGTCGGTGGCGTCAACAACGACCTCATCCGCAAGTTCGAGGCCGGCTTCACCGCGGGCGCGAAGGCCGTCGACCCGAAGACCAAGGTCGACGTCACCTACATCGAGGAGTCGGACGTCTCCGGCTTCAACGACCCGGCCGGTGCCAAGTCCGCTGCCGAGGGCATCCTGGACAAGGGCGCCGACATCATCTTCCACGCCGCCGGTGGTTCCGGTGCCGGTGTCTTCGACGCCGTCGCCGCGGTCGACGGGGCCTGGGCGATCGGTGTCGACTCCGACCAGTACCTGACGGCTGACGCGAAGGTCCAGAAGCACATCCTGACCTCGATGCTCAAGCGCGTCGACGTCGCGACCTTCGACGCGATCCAGGCTGCGGCCGACGGCAAGCCGCTGTCCTCCTACGTCACCTACGACCTGAAGGCCGACGGCGTTGGCTACTCCACCTCCGGTGGCTTCGTCGACGACGTCTCCTCGCAGATCGACGGTTACGCCGACCAGATCAAGAGCGGCCAGATCAAGGTCCCGACCGCTCCGTGATGACCAGCCGACCTGCGGCCACGGCGGTGTCGTGGCCGCAGGTCGGCTCGCTTCCGGTCCGGCTCACGGCGGCCGGACCACCTCGTTCGTCCTTGGAGGGCACTTGAGCACCACGGATGCCTCGCTCGGCGGAGCAGGCACCCCACCCCGATCCCTGGCGATCGAGGTACTGGGGGTCACCAAGAGGTTCCCCGGCGTCGTGGCCAACCGCGACGTCAACCTCGACATTGCTGCCGGAACCGTCCACGCCCTGATCGGCGAGAACGGTGCCGGCAAGTCCACGCTGATGAAGATCCTCTACGGCGTGCAGAAGCCCGACGAGGGCACCATCAGGATCAACGGCGAGCAGGTCGACTTCTCCTCGCCGACCGACGCGATCAAGGCCGGCATCGGGATGGTCTTCCAGCACTTCATGCTGGCCGACTTCCTCACCGTCCTGGAGAACGTCGTGCTGGGCGCCGAGAAGCTGCACGGCATCGGCGACGAGGCCCGGGCCGAGATCAAGCGGATCTCCGACGCCTACGGCTTCGACCTCGACCCCGACGCCATGGTCGAGGACCTCGGCGTCGGGCAGCGCCAGCGGGTGGAGATCCTCAAGGTCCTCTACCGCGGCGCCAAGATCATCATCCTGGACGAGCCGACCGCCGTCCTCGTGCCGCAGGAGGTGGATGCGCTCTTCGCGAACCTGCGTGAGCTGCGCGCCTCGGGGCACACCATGCTCTTCATCTCCCACAAGCTCGACGAGGTCCGCGCGATCGCGGACGACATCACCGTGCTGCGCCGCGGCACCACCGTGGGCACCGCCGACCCGCAGACGGCGACGAAGAAGGAGCTGGCCGAGCTCATGGTCGGCTCCGAGCTCCCCTCGCCCGAGACCGAGGAGTCGACGGTCACCGACGTGGTGCAGCTCGAGGTCGCCGGACTGGACCTGGTGGACCCGTACGGGCGCTACCTGCTCAACGACATCAACCTGGTGATCCGCAAGGGCGAGGTCCTGGGCATCGCCGGCGTCGAGGGCAACGGCCAGGCCGAGCTCGTCGAGACCATCATGGGCATGCGGAAGGGCGAGGGAACGGTCTCCCTCGGCGGCACCGAGATCACCCGCCTCGGCACGCGCGAGCGCCGCGAGGCCGGCATCGGCTTCGTCCCCGAGGACCGGCACCGCCACGGCCTGCTGCTCGACGCCCCGCTGTGGGAGAACCGGGTGCTGGGCCACCAGACCCGTCGACCGAGCATCCGTCGTGGTTTCGTCGACCGCGGCGCGGCCAAGCGCGACACCTCCCGCATCGTCGAGCAGTACGACGTGCGCACCCCCTCCATCAACACCGCGGCCCGGGCCCTGTCGGGCGGCAACCAGCAGAAGCTGATCGTGGGCCGTGAGATGTCCGGCGAGCCGGTGCTGCTGATCGCCTCGCACCCGACGCGGGGCGTGGACGTCGGCGCCCAGGCAGCGATCTGGGGGCACATCAAGAGGGCCCGTCGCGAGGGCCTCGCCGTGCTGCTGATCTCCGCGGACCTCGACGAGCTCATCGGGCTCTCGGACCGCATCCAGGTGATCCTGCGCGGCGAGCTCGTCGGCGAGTTCGACCCCCGCACCGTCACGCCGCAGGAACTCGGTCAGGCCATGACCGGCGGCAAGGGAGAGTGAGATGACAGACCTCAGGACCGTGGGCCGCAGGAGCGCCTACGCGTTGGCGGCGCCCGTGCTGGCGCTGCTGCTCTCCGTGCTGATCACCTCGGTGATCGTCGCGCTGGTCGGCGCCTCGCCGACCGACTTCTGGGACGTCATGCTCCAGTGGCCGAGCGACCGCAACATCGTCAACATCATCAACCAGTCGTCGATGATCTTCGTGGCCGCGGTGGCTGCTGCCATCGGCTTCCGGATGAACCTGTTCAACATCGGGGTCGACGGCCAGTACCGGATCGCCTCCTACGTCGCGGCCGCCTTCGCCGGGCAGGCCTTCTTCGACGGCTGGCTCAACATCGTCTTCTCGATCCTGCTGGCCATGGCCGCCGGCGCCCTGTGGGCCGCCATCCCGGCCGTGCTCCGGGTCACCCGCGGCGTCAGCGAGGTCATCTCCACGATCATGCTGAACGCCACCGCCATCTTCCTGGTCGGCTACATGCTCAACACCCGCGGAGAGCGGGCCGGTGACGGTCGCCGCACCAGCCCCATCCCCGAGGACAGCACCCTGGGCGGCTTCCAGCTGTTCACCGCGCGTGACGGAGAGGTCTGGGCGCTCACGCTGGTCGCCGTGCTCGTCGGCATCGGCTACTGGATCGTGGTCAACCGCACCCGCTTCGGCTTCGAGCTGCGCGCCACCGGCATGAGCGAGAGCGCCGCCGTCGCCTCCGGCGTCAGCTACAAGAAGATGGTCGTGGTCGCGATGATGCTCTCCGGAGCGGTCGCGGCACTGATCTGGCTGCCCGCACTCTTCGCCGGCAGCTCCTCGGGCAACTACTTCTCCACCAGCGTCTTCCAGAGCGGGCTCGGCTTCACCGGCATCGCGGTCGCGCTGCTGGGTCGCAACCGCTCGGTGGGCATGGCCTTCGGCGCGTTCCTCTTCGCCTTCCTCTCGGCCCAGGCCACGGCCCTGGAGTTCTCCGGGGTCGATGTCTCCAAGTCCATCGTCGTCGTCACGCAGGGCGTGATCGTGCTGGCCGTCGTCATCTCCTACGAGGTGGTCGGACGGGTCCGGGCCGCGGCCGAGCAGCGGGCCGTGACCGCCGCACTGAAGGCACCGACCACGAACCAGGAGGTGGCGGCATGAGCACCGCGATCGACACCGTCGCCCCGCCGGCCCCCCGTGCGGCGCGCACCCGACGCACCCCCGCCCAGTGGATGCTGATCACCGCAGCCGTCATCGCAGTGGTCTCCCTGGTCCGCATCGTCACCGGTGCGAACGAGCTCGACTCGCGCGGCTCCATCTCCGCCGCGCTGGTCGCCACCTGCCCGATCCTGCTGGCTGCCATCGGCGGCTTGTGGTCCGAGCGCGCCGGTGTCGTCAACATCGGCCTCGAGGGCCAGATGATCCTGGGCACCTGGGGCGCCGCCTACTTCACGTACTGGTACGACCCGTACGTGGGCCTGATCGGCGGCATCGTGCTCGGGGCGCTGGGCGGTCTGCTGCACGCCATCGCGACCGTCACCTTCGGTGTCAACCACATCGTCTCCGGCGTCGCGATCAACCTGATCGGTGCGGGTCTGGCCAGCTTCCTGGCCGAGGCGTTCTTCACCGACCTCAACTCAGAGAACGGTCGCGGCGGTCCGAACAAGCTGACCGGTCTGGCTCGGCCGGACACGATCACGATCCCGGGCTTCTCCGAGTTCTTCAGCGACCTGGCGGCGAAGCACTGGTTCTTCATCTCCGACGTGGCTGCGGTGCTGGCCGCACTCACCACGCGGCTCTCGGTGCTCACGCTGCTCACCTTCGTGCTGCTGGGCGTCACGGCATGGGTGCTGTGGCGCACGTCCTTCGGACTGCGTCTGCGCTCGTGCGGTGAGAACCCGCAGGCCGCGGAGAGCCTCGGCGTGAACGTCTACCGCTACAAGTACGTCGCGGTCGTCACCTCCGGTGCCTTCGCCGGACTGGGTGGTGCCTTCCTGACCCTGGTGGCCTCGTCCGGCTTCACCGACGGCCAGACCAACGGCCGCGGCTACATCGGCCTCGCCGCGATGCTCTTCGGCAACTGGCGTCCCGGCGGGATCCTGCTGGGGTCCGGCATGTTCGGCTACACCGACTCGCTGCGCCTGCGTGACGCCTCGACCGTGCACGCGCTGCTGCTGCTGGTGGCCATCGCCCTGGCCGTGTACGCCTTCCTCCAGCTCCGCAAGGGAGCCCGCACCACTGGCATCGTGGTGCTGGTCGGCGCCGTGCTCTTCGGCCTGTGGTTCCTGCTCACCGACACCGTGCCGCGCGAGTTCACCTCCATGACCCCCTACGTCCTCACCCTGCTGGTGCTGGCCTTCGCGGCGCAGAACCTGCGGATGCCGAAGGCGGACGGTCAGGTGTATCGCAGGGGATCGGTGGGATGAGCGGGGCACCGACCGCCCCGGAGGCCTCCGGATTCGACTGGCGGCCGCTCCGCGCGGCCGCCACGGAGGCCATGCGCCACGCCTACGCCCCCTACTCGAACTACAAGGTGGGGGCAGCGGCGTTGGCGGAGGACGGTCGTGTGCTCACCGGCTGCAACGTGGAGAACGCCGCGTACGGGGTGGCCCTGTGCGCCGAGTGTGGTCTGGTGTCCCAGTTGCACGTCACCGGTGGGGGCCGGTTGACCCACTTCGTCTGCGTCGACGCCCGGGGCGAGGTACTCATGCCCTGTGGGCGGTGCCGACAGCTGCTGTACGAGAACGGCGGCCCCGACCTGACCCTCCTGACGGTCTCCGGGGTACGCACGATGAGAGAGGTCCTCCCAGATGCCTTCGGTCCCCACAACCTCGCTTGACCTGGACGATCCGGCGTTCGTCGCCGACCCCTACCCGTTCCTCGCCGCCGAGCGTGCGCAGCACGCGGTGGCGTGGCACGAGGCGTCCCAGCGCTTCCTGGTCTTCGGGCACGCCGAGGTCTCGTCCGCCCAGCGCGACCGCAGGCTGGGCAGGATCTGGCGTGACCACGAGCCGGCGGACTACCTCGAGCCCTTCAACCTGTTGCACCGCAACCAGATGATGGAGAACGAGGGTGCCGTGCACACGCGGTTGCGGCGTCCGGTGGCGCGGGCCTTCAGCCGCGGTCACGTCGAGCGCCTGCGTCCGCGGGTGCGCGAGCTGGCCGCGCAGCTGCTCGACGAAGCGGGGGAGAAGTTCGACGCGATCGGCGACTTCGCCGAGCCCCTTCCGGTGCTGGTCATCTCCGAGCTGCTGGGCGTGCCGGGTGAGCACGCCGACGACCTGCGTCGCTGGTCCCAGGCGATCGTGCACATGTACGAGCAGAACCCCTCAGCCGAGACCGTGGACACCGCGGTGCGAGCGGCGTCCGACTTCGCCGCGTTCGTGCGCGAGTTCGTCCGGGCCCGCCGGGCCTCGCCGGCCGACGACCTGATCAGCGACCTGGCCCAGACCGAGCTCACCGAGGACGAGATGGTGGCCGCTGCCGTCCTCCTGCTCAACGCCGGTCACGAGGCGTCGGTCAACGTCTTCGGCAACGGCCTGGTGCCCATGCTCCGACAGGGCCTGCGCCCCGGTGCGGACAAGGCTGCCTGCGTGGAGGAGATGCTGCGCTTCGACTCCGCGCTGCAGCTCTTCGAGCGCACCGCCACCGAGACCCTCCAGGTCGGGGAGGTCACGGTCGAGGAGGGGCAGAAGATCGCCGTGCTGCTCGGCTCCGCCAACCGCGACGAGCGGGTCTTCGTCGATCCCGACGAGTTCAGGCCCGATCGCGCCGAGAACCCGCACGTGGCCTTCGGCGTCGGGGTGCACTTCTGCCTCGGGGCACCGCTGGCCCGGATGGAGCTGACCGAGTCGCTCACCCTGCTCTCCGAGCGTTGCCCGGACCTGCAGCTCGACGGCGAACCCACCGCCCGCGACACCTTCGTGCTCCGCGGCTACCACCGCGTTCCGGTGATCGGCCGGTGAGCGACGGATCTCGATGTGACGGATCGACGACGCAGTGCGGCTGTCTCGTCACGGACCCTAAGGTGAACCCATGACCCAGCACGGCAATGACCAGCACGGCATGACCCAGCACGAGATGACCCAGCACGGCATGACCCAGCACGACGCGATCGAAGTCATCACCGCCAAGCGCGACGGGCATCCGCTGTCGGACAGCCAGATCGACTGGGCCATCGACGGCTACACCCGAGGCGAGGTCGCGCACGAGCAGATGTCCGCGCTGGCCATGGCGATCCTGCTCAACGGCATGGACCGTCGCGAGATCGCCCGGTGGACGGCCGCGATGATCGCCTCGGGCGAGAGGATGGACTTCACCCGGCTGTCCCGGCCCACCGCGGACAAGCACTCCACCGGCGGGGTGGGCGACAAGATCACCCTCCCGCTGGCCCCGCTGGTCGCCGCCTGTGGCGTCGCGGTCCCGCAGCTCTCGGGGCGCGGACTGGGCCACACCGGCGGCACCCTCGACAAGCTCGAGGCGATCCCCGGATGGCGCGCCACCCTGTCGAACCAGCAGATGTTCGACCAGCTCGAGGACCTCGGCGCCGTCATCTGCGCCGCTGGTGCGGGCCTCGCCCCGGCCGACAAGAAGCTCTACGCCCTGCGTGACGTCACCGGGACCGTCGAGGCGATCCCGCTGATCGCGTCCTCGATCATGAGCAAGAAGATCGCCGAGGGCACCGGAGCCCTGGTGCTCGACGTGAAGGTCGGCACCGGCGCCTTCATGAAGCAGCTCGACCAGGCCCGCGAGCTCGCCTCCACCATGGTCGACCTGGGCAAGGACGCCGGCGTCCGCACCGTCGCCCTGCTCACCGACATGTCGACCCCGCTCGGCCGCACCGCCGGGAACGCGATCGAGGTGGCGGAGTCGGTCGAGGTGCTGGCGGGTGGTGGTCCCGCGGACGTGGTCGAGCTGACCCTGGCCCTGGCCCGCGAGATGCTCGCCGGTGCCGGCGTGGTCGACGTCGACCCGGCGGAGAAGCTGCGGGACGGCTCGGCGATGGACGTCTGGCGGAGGATGATCTCCGTGCAGGGCGGCGACCCGGACGCCCCGATGCCGGTGGCCAAGGAGTCGCACGTCGTCACCGCGTCGGGGGCGGGGACGCTGACCCGTCTCGACGCCATGGCGGTCGGGCTCGCGGCGTGGCGCCTGGGGGCGGGACGCGCGAAGCAGGGGGAGTCGGTCCAGGCCGGCGCCGGTGTGGTCTGGCACGCCCGCCCGGGCGACGTCGTCGCTGCCGGCCAGCCGTTGTTCACCCTGCTCACCGATGACGAGTGGCGCTTCGAGCGTGCCCTGGCCGCGCTGGAGGGTGGCTGGGAGATCGGCGACGCCGCGTCGTACGTGCCCACGCCGTTGATCCACGGCCGCATCGCCTGAACAACCTCGAGGAGCCCCGATGAGCATCCCCACCCGTGACCAGGTCCGCCGCGCACCCAAGGTGGTGCTGCACGACCACCTCGACGGTGCCCTGCGCCCCGCGACCATCGTCGAGCTCGCCGCTGCGGCCGGCCACGCACTGCCGGTCGACGGCGTCGAGGCGCTGGGGGAGTGGTTCGTCACCCAGGCGGACTCCGGCAGCCTGCCCCGATACCTGGAGACCTTCGCGCACACGGTCGGCGTCATGCAGACGGGCGAGGCACTGACCCGGGTGGCCCGGGAGTACGTCGAGGACCTGGTCGCCGACGGAGTGGTCTACGCGGAGGTGCGCTGGGCCCCCGAGCAGCACACCGATGCCGGCCTGAGCCTCGACGAGGCCGTCGCCGCCGTCCAGCAGGGCCTGGGCGAGGGCATGGACGCGGCCGGTGGGCGGATTGTCGTGCGGCAGTTGCCCACCGCGATGAGGCACGCCGCCCGGTCGATGGAGATCGCCGAGCTGATGGTGGCCTGGCAGGGCCGGGGCGTGGCGGGCTTCGACATCGCCGGGGCAGAGGCGGGCTTCCCGCCCACCCGGCACCTGGACGCCTTCGAGTACCTGAAGCGGCAGAACAGCCACTTCACCATCCACGCCGGTGAGGCGTTCGGGCTGCCGTCCATCTGGGAGGCGTTGCAGTGGTGCGGCGCCGACCGCCTGGGGCACGGCGTCCGCATCGTCGACGACATCACGGTGGCCGAGGACGGCACGGTCTCGCTGGGCCCACTGGCGCGTTACGTCCGGGACAAGCGGGTGCCGCTGGAGATGTGCCCCGCCTCCAACGTCCAGACCGGGGCAGCCGCCTCGATCACGGAGCACCCGATCAAGTTGCTCACCGACCTGCGCTTCCGGGTCACGGTGAACACCGACAACCGGTTGATGAGTCACACGACCATGACCGACGAGATGTTCGCGCTCGTCGAGGCGTTCGACTTCGACCTGGCCCGCCTGCAGTGGTTCACGGTGAACGCCATGAAGTCAGCGTTCTTCGACTTCGACGAGCGTCTGCGGATCATCGAGGACGTGATCAAGCCGGGATTCGCCGAATTGATGGCCGAGCAGGGCTGAGCCGGGCCGAGCCAGGCCGAGTGCTCCTCAGTGCGGCACGACCACGAACCACGGGACGTCCCACCCCGACAGCCGCAGACGTGCGGCCTGCCACGAGGAGTGGGTCAAGGACCGCAGGTGACCGGTGGCGGGATCGTGCAGCAGCAGGTCGTCGCCCTCACCCCGCACGGCGAGCACCACGTGTCGCGGCAGCACGTGGTTGCCGACGTAGACCGGAACCGGGTGGCCGTGGGCCACTGCGGCCCCCACCTCCGACCACCACCGGGCTCGTGACCCGCGGACGACCGCGCGTACGCGGTACCGCTGACCGGTGAGGTGGCGCATCTCCCGGGCCACTGCCCACGGAGGGGTGCCGAGGCGGCGGGGCCAGGGCACCTGGAGGTGAGCGTCGGAGGAGTACGACGTCAGCCTCCGGTGCGTGGCCAGGACCAGACGCCCCAGGGCCGGGGCGTCCCCGGGCACCTCACGTCCGGCCAGCGCCGCAGCCATCACGACGCTCTGCGCGCCGCAGGTGAAGGCGTTCGGCTGCCGCAGACCGCTGTCGAGCAGGGCGGGCAGCGGTTCCAACGCCGGTCAGCCCTGTCCGACGGGCACGGCCGTGAGCAGCGGAGCCAGTTCGGCAAACGCGCGTTCAGGGGTGGCGCGTCGGCAGCCCTTCGCCACCGCGCCTGCCACGACCCCCTCCTGGTCCTTGGCCAGGGCCCATCCACGGCGCACGAGCACCAGCGGAGGCTTGCGCTTCTCCTGGAGGTCGCGCCGCAGGCGCTGGAGGAACGTGAGCACCGGGTGCTGGGTGATGCAGTAGGCGTCCTGCAGGATCCCTGCGCGTGCACAGGCCGCCACCACCTCGGGGGCGAAGATGCCCTCGGCCACGAAGAATCCGGAGCCGCCCAGGTCGAGCAGACGCTCACCGACACGGCGGCTCAGCGGGATCGAGTAGTCAGGCACCAGGGTGCGGCCGGTGGTGCAGAGTTCGTCCAGGGCCGCCACTGCCGTGGCGCGGTCCCAGGAGTCCGGGTGGTCCCAGTCCACCAGCCCGGCGTTCGCCCCTTCGGCCACGAGCGGCAGTCCGGGGGTGTCGGCGTCGTGGTAGAAGTCGTCGAGCCGGAGGACGGGCAGCCCCAGCCGTTCCGCCAGGCGCGACTTCCCGGAGCCTGAGGGTCCAGCGAGGACGATGACACGTGATCGCACAACGGATAGTCTGCCGCAACGGATTTCCGCAATCCGACACGGGTGAGCGCAGAGCGACCGTATATTCGCGGGAGTTTCAGCAGTGTTACGAACGCTGCGGCCAACGCGACTAGGGGGAACGTGGCCATGGGATCAGGACGCCACGCAGAGGGAAACAGGAGAGGGATCACCACGATCGCGCTCGTGGTGGTGCTGGTCGCCGCCGTGGCGGGGGTCGGCTGGGTCCTGATGAAGCCGGAGGACGCGGCCACGGCGGGGGGCTGCGACGGCCGTCGCAACGTGATCATCAGCGTCAACGAGGCGATGGCGGGCCCGATGAAGCAGGCCGTCACCGATCTCAGCAAGGGCAGGTGCTTCCCCGCGCAGGTGCGGGTCGAGTCGCCGACCGAGGTCGAGAGCTCCTTCTTCAGCGGCGGTCGCCCCGACCTCTGGGTCGCTGACACCCCTGCCCGGGTGGACCGGCTGTCCACGCTCATGATCAGCACCACCACCCTGACCCCGTCCCTGGCCTCCACCCCGGTGGGCCTGATCGGTGGCGTGGACTCGGTCCAGCACCCCTCCTGGCTCAAGGCGTTGGTGGCCGACCAGGTGGTCTATGACGACCCCGGTGTCAACGGTGCGGCTGCACTGACCCTCATGGCGCCGGTGATGGAGAAGGCCGTCACCAAGCCCACGCAGGACGAGCTGGAGCGCGTCGTGGTGCTGGCAGCCCAGAACTACGGTGAGAAGGCGGGCAAGAGCAAGGGGGACGTGGCCACGCCCGTCGAGGAGGTCACCGCCAGCTCCAAGAAGCTGGCCCCCGTCACCGAGCAGGAGTTCGTGACCTCCCTGGCCGACCGGGACGACCTGATCGACCGGACGCCCGAAACCGGTACGCCGATGCTGACCTTCCCGCTGGTGAAGGCCAACGGTGGTGCTCCCGACACCGACCTGGTGGCTGACCAGGTCTCCGGCTGGTTCGCCTCGGAGGCGGGCTTGGCCGAGCTGGCCTCGTCGGGCTTCCGATCGCCCGCCGGTGAGGCACTCGCCGACAAGGGCTTCGGCCAGCAGACGAACCTGGGCGACGTGCCCGCCGATGAGTTCGACCTGGCGCTGGGTCGGTTCAACATCCTCAGCGTCCCCTCGAGCCTGCTGGCCGTCTTCGACGTCTCTGGTTCCATGAGCCGGGAGTACGAGGGGCGGACACGTGCCGACTTCGCCATGGAGGCCGCGCTCAAGGCTCTCGACGCATTCCCCGACCAGGCCCGCATCGGGGTCTGGGCCTTCTCGATCAATCAGGGCGGTGAGGGGGTGGACTACGTCGAGCTCGCTCCGATGAAGCGCCTCGACGACACCACCAGCGGGCTGAAGCACAGTGAGTACCTGGCCAAGCGGACCAAGTCGCTGCGTGAACGTCTGCGCGGGGGGACAGGGCTCTACGACACCACCCTGGCTGCCTTCAGCAAGGCGCAGGAGGAGTTCGACCGGAGTTTCGTCAACTCGGTGATCCTCCTGACCGACGGGGCCAACGAGGACAAGGGCTCCATCTCGCTGTCCAAGCTCCTCGACCGGCTGGGCGAGATGCAGGATCCCAACCGCGAGGTCAAGATCATCGGCATCGGCATCACCGAGGACGCCGACATGGCGGCGCTGAGCAAGATCAGCCAGGCCACGGGCGGACAGGCCTACCTGGCGAAGAACCCCGACGACATCCTCAACGTGCTCTCCCGGGCCATGATGGCCCGCTGACGCTCAGGCCGGCCTCCGGCCCGTCTCGGACGAGGCCCGTTCCCGCACGGGAGCGGGCCTCGTCGCGTACGCCCGCAGGCGCGTGGGAGCGTGACACAGTCGTGGTCACCGCGGTGACCTGCGCGTTTGCCTCGGGGTGGGGGTCGATTTGGCTGTTGTCGGCCGTCCGGTGCTAAGGTTTCACCTGTCGCCGCAAGGGACACGGACACAGCCCAGAAGGGTTGCTTGGCCGGGTCTTGTTGCAGAGGCCGCCCGATCGTTTGGTTCTTTGGAACTGGCGCTCGGAACACTGAATCGCTCGAT
>JAZQNT010000446.1:0-16434 GCA_045627505.1 Nocardioides sp. | reverse complement strand
GTAAATAAAACATATAATAAGAGGTTTACTTTTGCCGGTGGGCAGGATTCACTTGCGCCGAAACTGTTTCCGAAAAGATATCTGGAATATCTTTACCGCAAACATTTCGGAAAAGAACTTGATCTTGAGTGCCCGAAAACGTTTTCCGAGAAGCTGCAATGGATAAAGTTATATGACAGAAATCCCGAATATACCGATATGGTGGATAAGTACGCCGCAAGGGAAATAGTTAAAAAAATCTGGGGCGATGAATATCTGATTCCGCTTTTGGGCGTTTGGGACAGTGCGGAAGAGATCGACTTTGCTTCTTTGCCGGATGAATTCATTATGAAGTGCAATCACAATTCCGGCGGTATACTTTTCTGCAAGGATAAAAACAAACTTGACCTTGAAGAGGAACGCAGAACCTCGCAGAAAACCCAGCGGAACGCAGAAACCCCGCACCCCCCTTGCGGGACGTCATGGGAATCGGGGCCCCTGGCCCACGATTCCCATGACGTCCGCGAGGGTGAGGGGCGGGGACGCGGTGCTGTCGGAGTTCTCCGCGCTCGTCCAGGAGGCACCCGCCGCCGCGCAGCAGGTGGTTGAGGCCGCCGCGCACGCCGTGGCCCCCGTGGCCCCCGCGGCCCCCGCGGCCCCCTCCTCCTCGAGGCCCCTGATGCCCACCACCCGGGAGCAGGAGACCGTCCTGCCGCTCTCGGTGGCCGCGCAGCCGTACTGGCGCGACCACGCCTTCTACCCCCAGCCGGACGGCTGGCCGGTGCTGGAGGACCGCTTCCCGCTGGTCCCGATGACGGCGTTGATCGAGATGATGGGCGACGCCGCCCAGAGGCTCGTTCCGGGCAGCGTGGTGGCGTCGATCTCGCAGGTCAGGGCCTTCCGGTGGCTCGCGGTCGAGCCGGCGGTCGAGGCCCGGGTCAAGGCGGTCGTCGACGACGACGCGTCCCGGGCGGCCTCCGCACGCCTCGGTCGCCCCACCGTGGTGGTGCGCACCACCATCGACGGACACTGTCGCGGCGTCGTGACGCTCACCGGCAGCCACCTTCCGGCCCCAGCTCCCCGGGCACGCCCCGTCACCGGCGCGATCACGCCCCCGTGGACCCCGGACACGATCTACCCCGACGGCCACCTCTTCCACGGTCCCAGCTACCGGGGGATCGTCTCGGTGGAGGAGTTCGGCGAGGACGGCGCGTCTGCTCACCTGCTGACCAAGCCCTTCCCGGGCTCGCTGCTCGACAACGCCGGCCAGGTGTTCGGACTCTGGGTGGCCGCCCGGGTGGCGCAGGACCGGTTGGTCCTGCCCACCAGCGTCGAGGAGTTCGCGTTCTTCGGCGAGCACCCCGCGCCCGGCACCCGGGTGCGGTGCGTGGTGAACACGACCGAGATCGCCGAGCAGCACGTGCGCGCCGACCTCGAACTCACCGTCGAGGGTCGGGTGTGGTGCCGGATCACCGGGTGGGAGGACCGACGGTTCCAGTCCGACGAGCGGCTCTTCACGCTGCTGCGCGAGCCGGGCGAGCACCTGCTCGCCCGGCCCCAGCCCGGCGGGTGGTTCCTGGTGAGCGAGGGCTGGCCCGACTCCGCGTCGCGCGAAGTGGTGATGCGCCGCTTCCTGGGCCAGGACGAGCGCGCCGAGCACGCGACACACACCCCCCGCGCCCAACGCGCCCGGCTGCTGGGACGCATCGCCGCCAAGGACGCCGTGCGCGCCCGGGCGTTCGCCGCCGGGGCGACGGAGGCCTTCCCCGCCCAGGTCACCGTCACCAACACCGATTCCGGTCGACCGGTGGTGAGCACCACCCTGCCGGGCAACGACGACGTCCAGGTCTCCATCGCGCACACGCTCGGCGCCCGCGGCAGCGGCACCGGCATCGGCGTCGCGCTCGCCGCCTCCGGTACGGCCTCGCCGGGGATCGACGTCGAGCGGGTCACCGAACGTTCCGAGACCTTCGAGTCGACCGCCCTGACCCCTGCCGAGCGGACGCTGCTGGCCACCCGCCTCCCCGCGCTCACGGATCCCTCCCGGCGCGACCGCGAACTGACCCGCTGGTGGACCGCCAAGGAAGCCGCGGCGAAGGCGCTCGGCACCGGCCTGCAGGGGCGCCCGCGCGACTTCGTGGTGCACGAGGTGCGCGACTCCGCCACGCCCGAGGACCCGACCCGGGTGGAGTTGCGGGTGGGTGAACGGTGGATCGCCAGCCGCTCGCTGCACGTCCCCGCCTCGCCGCCCCGCACCCCGACCACCAACAACCCACCCACCAGCAGCCCACCCGCCAGCGCCCCACCCAGCACCGCGGCGTCGTCCGACGTCGCCCCGAACGAGGAGTACGTCGTTGCCTGGACTCTCTGACACCGCCGCCGGCGCCACCCCGAACGGCACCGTATCCACCAGCACTCCCGCCAGCACCAGCCCCGAGGCGGTCCTGACCGAGCTCGAGCGCATCCTCGTGGAGGTGGTCGGCGACGACCTGCTGCTCGACGGGCCGTTGGATCGGGAGACCTCGTTCAGCGACGACCTGCAGCTGGAGAGCATCGAGTTCGTCGCGCTGGCCGAGGAACTGCTCACCACCTACGGCGCGAAGGTCGACTTCGTCGGGTGGATGTCGGGCATGGATCTCGACCAGGTGGTGGCCCTGACCGCCGGGCAGGTGGTGGACTTCGTCGTCACCTCGCTGCACGACCCCGCACCCGGCCCGGACGCCCCCAACCCGCACGTGGAGGTCTGAGCCGTGCCGATGATCGAGGCGAACGGCCTGCGCTTCCACACCCAGGTGCTCACCAAGGAGCCCAGGTTCGACGCCGACGGCAACGCGGTGCCGCGCCCCAAGGTGGTGATGCTGCACGGACTGGTGATCGACAACCTGTCGAGCTGGTTCTACACGGTCGCGCACCCGCTGGCCCAGCAGGCCGACGTGTACCTGATGGACATGCGCGGGCACGGGCGCACCACCATCCCGGACGCCGACTACAGCGTGGACGCCAACGTCGCCGACGTGCTCGCGCTGCTGCAGGCGTGGGGCATCGAGGACGAGCCGGTGCACTTCTTCGGCAACTCCTTCGGCTGCGTGGTCGGGCTGACGCTGGCCCAGCGCCACCCGGAGAAGGTCGCGTCGCTGTTCCTGATCGAGGCGCACTTCTCGGTGCCGGGCTGGGGAGAGGAGATGGCCGGGTCGCTGCAGATGGCCGCCTTCGGGCTCGACGAGGGCGCGGTGCGGGCCTGGCTGGACGAGGAAGCCGACCGCAAGACCTCACGCCTGGCCAGGCGGAGCGAGAAGCTCTTCTTCGGCACCACCCTGATCGAGGACCTCAAAGCCGAGCCGCCGATCGACTGGCTCGAGGAGGTGCGCTGCCCCACGTACGCGATCTACGGCTCGGAGTCCGACATCCTGGACCGGGCCCGCGAGATCGACGCGAAGGTGCCGGACGCGACGCTGGAGATCGTCCCGGACTCCTCGCACGCGCTGCTGATCGAGAACCCGGGCCTGATCAAGGCCCGCGCGATGACCTGGCTGAACCGGGTGGTGGGCACCGACTACGAGGTGGTCGACGTGGCCCCGAAACACCTGGGCACGTTCGGGGCGGTCGAGCGGATGGAGCAGATCCAGCAGCTCAAGGACGAGACCGCGCACGACATGGCGGCGAAGCAGGCACGTCTGGCTGCCGGCCGGACGGGCTCGGACGGCTGAGGATGGCCCGTTTCCTGTTCGTGGTACCGCCACTGGTCGGGCACGTGAACCCGACGATCGCGGTGGCCGCCGAGCTGGTCCGGCGCGGGCACGAGGTGGCGTGGACGGGCATCCCCGGACGGCTCGAGTCGATGCTTCCGGCCGGGGCACGGTTCATCGCCTCCACCAGCACCGAGTGGGCGGCAGCGGTGGAGAAACGGTTCGGACGGCGTCCTGAGCTGCGGGGCGCTGCGGCGTACAAGTTCCTCACCGAAGAGGTGCTGACCCCGATGTGCCAGGTGATGGTCGCGGGGGTCGATGCAGCCGTGGACGCGTTCGGGGCCCACGTCTTGGTGGTCGACCAGCAGACCTGGGCGGGCGCGATCGTCGGGCGCCGACGGCAGATGTCGTGGGTGACGTCGGCGACGACGTCGGCCGAGTTGGTCGACCCGCTCGCCGCTCTGCCCAAGGTGTCGGAGTCGATCCATGCGGCTCGGGTCGCGCTCCAGGTGCAGCACGGGATCGCGCCCGCGGTGGCCGAGCAGGGCGACCTGCGGATCAGCGAGCACCTGGTGCTGGCCTACACCTCACAGGCCCTGGTCGGAGACGGGCTGGAGGAGGTCACCGGGGACGCCCCGGTCGCCTTCGTCGGACCGTCCACGCTGGGACGTCCGGAGACGGTCCCGTTCGAGTTCGAACTGCTCGACCCGGAGTTGCCGCTGGTGCTGGTGACCCTGGGGACGTTGAACGCCGGGGCGGATGCCCGGTTCTGGCAGGTGGCGGCCGAGGCGTTCCGCGGGCAGCCGTGGCAGGGCGTCTTCGTCGCGCCGCCGGAGCTGGTGCCCGCTGCCCCTCCGAACGTGGTGGTGCGCGAGCGGGTCCCGCAGTTGGCGCTCCTGGAGCGGGCGTCCGCGGTGGTCTCGCACGCGGGGCACAACACGGTCTGCGAGTCACTGGCGGCCGGGGTGCCACTGGTGGTGGCACCGATCCGCGACGACCAGCCGGTGATCGCCGACCAGGTGGTGCGCGCTGGGGCCGGCGTCCGGGTGAAGTTTGCCCGGGTGCGTGCCGGGCAGCTGCGCGATGCCGTGGACGCGGCGCTCAGCGATCCTGCGGTGCGGGCGGGGGCGGCGGCGATGGCCGAGGACCTGGCCCGGTGCGGCGGGGTCGGGGCGGCCGTGGACGCGCTGGAACTCCTGCTCGTCACGCAGCCGGCCACCGCAGGGTGATCGCCGGCGGCGTCCCTGCTCAGTGCCGGCCACCGCCCAGCTTCAGGCGGTTGCTGGTCGAGTTCGCAACGCGGTGGCTGGTGTCGATGAACTCGGCCCTGACCTTCACCGTGCCTCGCGAACCGCCCGGCAGCGCCACGGTGCCGGTGGGCGTCCTGCCCTTCACGGCGAGCACGCGGTACCCGCTCCGCGAGCCCGACCACGAGACCTTGACGAATCCCGTCACTCGCGTTGCCGCAGGGTGGGTGACCTTGAACTTCACCGCGAGCCCGCGGGACGCGGCCCGGCTCACCGTGATCTTGCTGCTCGCCAGCACCTTCACGGCGGGAGCAGTGGCGATGAGCGAGTGCGTGCGGCACGGCGCCGACCAGGTCAGGGCTGCCGTCTGGACCACGCTCTTGCCCAGGTCTTGCTTCCGCAGCGTGTACGTCTGACCGAACCCCGCGCGGGTGCCGTCCACCAGCCAGACGATGTCGCTGATCTCGAACGTCACCCCTGCAGGAGCCAGTGACCTGATCTTCGCAGGGGTGGCACCCGTGATCTCGCTGCCGGGACGGGCTCCGCCGGGAACCTTCACTGCGGGCAGGGCCACGTGTGAGGGCAGCGCCTCCAGGGTGGTCGGGCCGCAGGTCAGCGGATCGGGCGCAGCGTGAGCAGGCTGGACCGCCGTCACGAACGAAGCACCTGCCAACGCGACCGACGCGAGCCCCACCTTGGCCGAAAACCTGTAGGACGCCATGGGCCCTCCTCCGCGCACACGGCGCCAACAGGAGTTCGGCGGGCTGCCTCCACCCCCACACGCTGACGCACCGGTGTCGGCACCGTAGGCGAAGGAAGTCGCGCTGGTGATCCCTTCGGTGGATTTCCTTCGAATGGTGCGTCATCAGGCGCGACGGTCCGTGCAGGACTCCTGCGGGCGCGCGTCGCGGGTGGGCGTCAGGAACTCAGACGCGCTCGAGCAGGAAGATCGGGATCTCCCGGTCGGTCTTCTTCTGGTACTCGCCGTAGGTGGGCCAGGTGGCCACGGCGAACTCCCACCAGTCGGCGCGCTCCGCACCGGAGAGGACGCGGGCCCGGTAGGTGTGCTTCTCCGGGCCGTCCTGCAGGTCCACCTCGGGGTGCGCGACGAGGTTGGCGTACCAGGACGGGTTCTCCGGGGCACCGCCCTTGGAGGCGACCGCGAGGTACTTGCCGTCGCGGGTGACCCGCATGACCGGGTTCTTGCGGAGGTTGCCGGACTTCGCGCCGACCGAGGTGATCACCACCACCGGGTCGCCGGTGTCGAGGAGCGTGGTGGCGCGGGTGCCGCCGGACGCCTCGTACTCGGCGACCTGGTCGCGGACCCACTGCTGCGAGCTGGGGACGTACGTTCCTGTGAGAGCCATGGCTTGAACGTACGTCCCCGGCCCGAGGTGACGCGAGGGGGCGTCAGTACTTCCTGGTGGTCTTCCAGGTCAGCTTCACTCCGTCGAACGAGTACTGGCCGCCGCGCACGACGACGCTGGCGCGCTGACGCGTGGACGAGAGCCGACGGACGTGCTTCGAGACTCCGCCGCTGGTCAGGTCGCCACCCACGACCTTGACCTTCACCGAACGGGCGTCGGCAGGGACCTTGAAGTCGTAGTCGTACGTGACTCTCGCATTGCTGGGGCAGTTGACGGAGAGCCAATCGAGGCTGATGCCCAGGCACCATCCGGTGGCGTTGCTGTCGCGGTAGTCAGCGGCGTCGCGGAAAGCACTGTGGCTGGTGGTGCGCAGGCCTGTGCGCACCTTGATCCTCACGGCCTTCGACCGACGCCAACCACGGCCGTCCTCGGCCGTCAGACGTGCGCGGTAGGTGCCCAGGTCGACCTTCTTGCCGCTCTTGCTGCGCCCGTCCCACCGCCATGACCGACCCGTGGCCGACCAGCCGGAGGTGGCGACGACGCGCCCCTTGGCGTTGAGGACGTCGAGCCTCGTGCGCGAGGTTCCCCGGACCTTCCAGCTCAGGCGGGTGGCGTCCTTGAAGCCGTCCTTCACCCTCGGCCACACCTCCGTCGAGGAGGCGATCAACGAGGTGAGGACGGGACGCGCGGTGAGACGGAACGTTCCGGTCCAGGGCTCCATGTCGTCCTGGGTCTTGCTCGAGACCGCTTCCACCGTGACGGTGTAGAGACCGGGGCAGACCATGGGGTCGAGTGCGATCGTGTGTTGCACTCGACCGATGCCGGTGATGCTGGAGACGCGTGTCTGGTCGAAGTAGCCGTACCAGTCGTCGGCCTCGCACTCAGGCCCCTCGACGGTGACGTCGTGGTCCTCTCGCAGACTGTCGACGTCGAGCACGAGTCGGGAGGCACCGGTGAAGTGAGTGCCGGTCGTGGAGGGGGAGACGATTGCGGCGCGCACCGGCTTGAGGGATGCCGCGGAGGCTGACGGGGCGACGAGCGCACCGGCGACCATCACGAGGGCCAGTGCCGCGAATGAGCGGGCGGAGACGAAGCGTTGCACAGAAGTTCCTTGTGGGAGCGGGAGTGAAACATCAGTCTCGCTGGCCTCCAGGACGGTTCGTGAAGCACCCCGAGGCCGGGCGGATAGCCTGCCTCCCATGAGTGCGATCGACGGAGTGAGCGACACCTTCGACCCGGACGCGTGGGACGTGGTCCCCGGGTTCGAGGACCTGACCGACATGACCTACCACCGGGCGAAGGCGCACGGGACGGTCCGGATCGCGTTCGACCGCCCGGACGTGCTCAACGCGTTCCGCCCGCACACCGTGGACGAGCTGATCCGCACCCTCGACCACGCGCGCATGAGCGCGGACGTCGGCTGCGTGCTGCTCACCGGCAACGGTCCGTCGCCGAAGTCGGGCAAGTACTCGTTCTGCTCCGGCGGCGACCAGCGGATCCGCGGCAAGGCCGGCTACCAGTACGAGGACAAGGAGATCGGCGCGGACGACACCGGCGCCGAGGCCCCGTCCCCGATCGACAAGGCTCGGCTCGCACGCCTGCACGTGCTCGAGGCCCAGCGCCTGATCCGCTTCATGCCGAAGGTCGTCATCTGCGTGGTGCCCGGTTGGGCCGCCGGTGGCGGTCATTCGCTGCACGCGGTCGCCGACCTCACCCTCGCCAGCCGCGAGCACGCGATCTTCAAGCAGACCGACGCCGACGTGGGCTCCTTCGACGGCGGCTACGGCTCGGCGTACCTGGCCCGTCAGGTCGGCCAGAAGTTCGCCCGCGAGATCTTCTTCCTCGGCGACTCCTACGACGCCGAGACCATGCACCGCATGGGCGCGGTCAACAAGGTCGTCGACCACGCCGACCTGGAGAAGGTCGCGCTGGAGTGGGGCGCCAAGATCAACGGCAAGTCGCCGACCGCCCAGCGCATGCTCAAGTACTCGTTCAACCTGCTCGACGACGGCCTGGTCGGTCAGCAGCTCTTCGCCGGCGAGACCACCCGCCTGGCCTACATGACCGACGAGGCCCAGGAGGGTCGCGACCAGTTCGTCGAGAAGCGCGAGCCCGACTGGTCGCCCTTCCCCTGGTACTACTGATTTCAGGGTTTCCACAGGTCAGAGGCCTAACAGGGGTCCATGTGTGGCAGAAATATGGCAAGAATGGCGCGTGAGGTTGGTGCGATGGAGAGCGTGAGGCACGAACGGCGCTACCTCCACCCCCGCCTCAGTCACGTTCTGTCAGGGCTCGCGGGCTCGCCGTTCCAGCAGGCCCTGGGCGATCGCGTCGCGGAGGTCGGCGCATCGGCAGGTCCCCCTCCCGCCGGTGCGGCGTTGCAGGAGGCGTTGGCGGCCCCCCTGTGGCTCCTGGAAAGAGCGGCTTCGTCCGACGGTCTACCGCTGACGGCAGCGGGCTGGATGAAGCCCTCGACGCTGACGGAAATCATGTCGGTGCTGCCGACAGCCGCTGACTGGATCCACTCGGCCACCAGGGAGATCGACGTCCATCCGGTCTCAAACTTCCGCGCGACGTTGCAGGACTATCGGCTCCTGCGGAAGTTCAAGAACTCGCTGCGCCTGACAGAGGCAGGGAAGGCCGCGCTCGCCGATCCGGCCGACCTGTGGGCGTTCCTCGTTGAGCGGCTGGTCCCGGACGACGGCGACTTCACCGGCTCGGCGGGAGCCGTGATCCTCGTCCACATGGCCACCTCAGGCGACCGCGTCGACATGGAGGCGGTCGCCCGCACCATGGCCGAGGCGGGCTGGAAGGACCGTGACGGCGTGGCCGCCACCGCGGACGAGCTCTGGCCGATCTACAACAGCCTCTGGACGCTGCTGGGCAACATCAGCCCACGGGAGATCGAACCGCGACGCAACCGAAGGATTTCGGATGCTGCCACGACCATGATCCGCGATGCCCTGTTCCTGGAGGCTGCACCACCCGTGTGACGCGGGGCAGAGCAGTTCCGACGTCGCTTCCCCGGCGCGGTCGGTCGCGCCGCGTAGACTCCTTCCATGTCGTTGAGTGCGTCTGAGTTCTACGAGGCGGGCCTTGCCCTGCCTCCCTCCGTGCGCAAGGACGTGGCCCTGCGGCTCCTCGAGTCGATCGAGGTCGCCGACCAGGAGTCGGTCGACGACGCGTGGACCTCTGAGATCACGTCCCGGGTCGACGCCATCCTCGACGGCACGGACGAGACGATCCCCGGAGAACAGGTCTTCACCGAACTGGCCGAGCGGCGAGCCGCACGTCAGGCATGAGCCTCGTCTTCGAGTTCCATCCGGAGGCCCGAGCTGAACTGTTCGCCGACGTCGACTGGTACGACGCACGCGAGCCCGGGCTCGGGGAGCGCTTCGAGTTGGCCGTGCGCGCCGCGGTGGACGCGGCCGCAGACTCGGCGGAGGCATGGGCGGCGTGGCCCGGCTGGGAACGCGAACCTGTGGTGCGGTCCAAGGGCGTCAACGACTTCCCGTACCGCGTGGTCTACCTCGTCCACCGCGACCGCCTGATCGTGGTCGCCGTGGCTCACGCGAAGCGGCGGCCTGGCTACTGGCGCGAACGTCTGGCGTCCGACTGACCCTGCAGGACCGCCGAGGCCATCCCCGATGCTGCCGCCCGTGTCTTGTCCTCCGCCGTCGGCCAGAGGTGCGCGTACGTGCTGAGCGTCGTGGTGGCCGATGCGTGGCCCATCGCCCGCTGCACGGTGTCGACGTCGCACCGGCCGCGATCAGGCCACTGGCGAAGTAGTGCCGCAGGTCGTGGAGTTTGAACTTCACGCTGGCGTCGGTGCGCGTGGAGCGCCAGCGGTAGTCGACGAGGTTGTCGTGCCACGGTAGGCCGCCCTCGTCGAACAACCACCGGTTCGGCTCGCCCTCGGGTGTGTGCTGGCGAACGTGCTCGACCAGGAGCGCGACGAGTTCATCGGGCAGGTAGATCGTCCGCTCCGACTCGTACTTCGGAGCACGGACCATCACCGTGATGCCTCCCGCTGCTGTGACCAGATCCTTGCCGGTCTCGAGATCCGAGGACTTGGCGCGTTGCAACTGCCGGGTCACCCGCAGGGTGCGGCCAAGGAAGTTGATGTCCCCGACCCGCACCCCCAGGGCTTCGCCGCGGCGTAGGCCAGCGAAGGCACACAGAACGACGTACGCCGTGAATCCCGGCCGCGACTTCGGCCGCGACGCTGGCTCCGCGGCGTCCAACAGTTGAGCGACGTCCGCGTGCGTGGGCACCCGCATCGCAGCCTCTGCCTTCCGCTTGCGCGGCAGGACGACACCTGCGGTGGGGTCACGGGCGATCACCCGGTCGGCGACCGCCGCCCTGAAGACCCCGCACACGATGGCGAAGCGGGTGTCGATCGTGGTGGGCGCCAGCGTGACGGCCATGTGTTTGACCCAGGACTCGATGTCCGAGCGCCGGATCGAACGCAAGGACATCGCTCCGAAGGTGACGCCAGCGGTCGCCAGGTCGGCGTTCTCGCGGGTGGAGGACCCCCAGACCTGGCGGGGTGAAATGCCGCATGGGCCGCCCGAGGAGGGCGGCCCATCTACATTCCTTCGTAGCATGCGTGCCGCTCCAAGGAAGGAATCGGAGGCGGAAGAACGGAGGTCCGCAGACAGAGATCCTAGGAGCCAGGAGTGACCAGCGACTCCGGCACTCTGTCTCCCGACTCTCTCGAACTCTTTCACGACTCTATCAACGGCCGCGTCAGAGTTGTCGGAGTCGGCATGCCGACCCCGCGAACGTGTGGCAAAAGGTGGCAGGACGTCCAGTTGAGACCGATCACCGCCAACAACCTCCCATGCGTTTGCACAGGTCAGGCCAACCTTTCCGACGATGACCGTCTGCGCCCAGTGAGCGTGCCTCGCTTCCCCTAGTACTACTGAACCGCTGCGTTTCCGCAGGTCAGACGGGGTGAAACGGAGTCCGCGTTTGGTCCCGCAGAAGTCCGCAAGATTTCGGCGGCAGTCGTCGGCGCCCCGTAGCCACGGGGCGCCCAACTACCTAGTTGGCAGGCGGCCAGGCGCCTAGTTCGATGAGCGCGAGCGGCTGCTCGAGCCGCCCTCGGGGATCGGCCTTCCAACCGAGCACCCCTCACGCTGAGCCTTCAAGGTCACCGATGTCGAGGCCCCACGGGTTCGCTGCGCTGGTTCCTACGGCAGCGCCCGTCGGATCTCTCCGAGCAGGGTCGGATACGGATCCTCGAGCGGCTTCCTTGCCGCGCGCAATCGCTCCTGGATCTGCCGCAGCGGTTCCCCGGCGACGTAGTGGCGTCCCCGTCGCTCGCCGCGAGCCTCCAAGAGGCCGATCGCCGCGGCATTCACGAGATCTCTGGTTGCGGTGCGTTCGTCGAGCTCGGTGAGCTTCACGTACGACGGCCGCGTCACCCGCAGCCCCAGAAGGGCATCGAAGAGGGCAGCACCGATCCGGTCGTTCAGCTTGTGTGCACTGACGAGGTCATCGATCTCGCGCCACTGGGTCTCGGCCTCGTCGAAACGACGCCGCATCGTCTGGGCCTGCTTGTGGTGTGCCCGAAGGTTGAACTTCACCCACAGCGTTGCGTCATTTTCTGGGCGCCATGCGCCGCGGCCAGTCGCTGCGAGGACGTCGTAGTACTCCTGCGTGTTGTTGCCCGGCCACTCCTCGATGCTGGAGAAGGTCGGTTCGACGACCTGGTCCTGTGCCAGCACCATCGTCTGGAGAGCTCGGGCCATGCGCTCGTTGCCGTCGCGGAACGGGTGGATCATCACCAGGTTCAGGTGCGCCATGGCTCCCCTGCACCAGCGGGTCGTCAGCGCTGGGCTTGGCCAGCGACTCCGACAGGGCGCGCATGAGTTCGGGCACCAGATCGCCGTCAGGACCCCTGTAGACGTTGACCCCGCGCCTGTCGTCGCGCACGAAGATCTCCCTGGTGCGGTAGCGCCCTGGCATCGTCGAGAGCTCGTGGTCGAGCAGCATGAAGTGCATGGACCGCAGGACGGCTTCGTTGATCTCGAAGCCGGCTCGGTCGCCACGTTGAGCACGTACATCAGCACCCGCCGGTACGCGAGGATCTCCAGCCAGGTGGCGTCGTCCGCGCTCAGCGGAGGCTCGTCATCAACCGCGGCAACGGCGTCCGCGGCGCTGACCGTGTAGCCCTCGATCGTGTTGGAGCCCTGGATCGCTCGGGCCGTCGTCGTGCGGCGAAGGAGACCGTTCCAGCGCTTGGGCACCCCAAGGAACGCCGCGAGCGAGGCTCGGAAGGCGTGAATCTCGGCGATGCCCTGCTGGTCCTCGAGATCTGGGTCTGGCGTGGTGAAGAGCGTTGCCATGTCCGTATGTCCTTATTAAGTGTCAAACGGACAGCCTGATCCATCAGCTCTGCCGCCGCTGCGCGCGTTCTGTCCTCCGCTGTGTACTACTGAGCCGCGCTCTGACCGACCGCTGATGGCGGAAGGTTCGGGTCACCTGGTGACCTGAACCTTCCGCCATCTTCCGTTTCCAGGCTCGGACCCGCGCGTCGTACGCGGGGACGCGTAGTCGTACCAGGGTTACGGCCGCGCCCGGCGGTCACGATGAACCGGTCCGTGGGGAAGATCTCGGTGTCGGCCACGCCCGCGGTACGCCCGGGCGAGGCGTCCATGACGGCACGCAGCCGCTCGCCGGGCAGGCGCGTTGCCTCCTGACGCCCCTCTTCATGCACGAACCAGACGTACAGGCCGTAGTGTCGCAAGACGGAGCCTTCCAGGCTTCCTCTCTGAGAGTTGCACCCATGAGCGACAAGTCACCACGTCAAGGCATGTCCAAGAAGTCCGGGAAGTCCCTCAAGGAGAAGCGCGCCGAGAAACGCGCCACGGCCTCTCCCGAGGCCCCCTCCTCCAAGGCCCCCTCCGCCAAGAGTCAGGCGGGGAAGAAGAAGTGACCCTGCTCGGTCTCGGCGTGATCGGTTCGTCCTCGATGGAGAACGAGCACCGCCTCCCGCTCCACCCGGAGCACATCCCCCGTCTGGACGCTGACCTCCGCGCCCGGATCACCCTCGAGCACGACTACGGCGCGCGGTTCGGCGTCTCCGACGCTGCCCTCGGCGAGCACGTGGCCGGGTTCGCCTCGCGCGAGGAGCTGCTGGCCGACTCCGACGTCGTCCTGCTCCCCAAGCCGCAGCACGCGGACGTCGCAGCGATGGGCGCGGGGAAGGTGCTGTGGGGCTGGCCGCACTGCGTGCAGGACCAGGAGCTCACCCAGCTCGCGATCGACCAGAAGCTGACCCTGATCGCCTTCGAGGCGATGAACCACTGGCGCAGCGACGGGAGTTTCGGCCTGCACGTCTTCCACAAGAACAACGAGCTCGCCGGCTACAGCTCCGTGCTTCACGCACTCGAGCTGGCTGGCCTGACCGGTGACTACGGACGCCGCCTGAGCGCCGTGGTGATCGGCTTCGGTGCCACTGCGCGAGGAGCCGTGACCGCGCTCAAGGCGCACGGGGTGCACGACGTCGCGGTGCTCACCCACCGGGACGTGACCGCCGTGGGTTCGCCGATCCACTCGGTGCTGATCCGGCAGTTCGACCACGAACCCGACGGCCAGCACGTGAGCCACGTGATCACCGACCGGGGCCGTGAGCCGCTGGCGGCATACCTCGCCGAGAACGACATCGTCGTCAACTGCACGCTGCAGGACACCGCCCACCCGCTCATCTACCTCCAGGACGACGACCTCGCTGGGTTCCGGCCCGGCAGCCTGATCGTCGACGTCTCCTGCGACCGGGGCATGGGATTCAGCTGGGCCCGGCCGACGACGTTCGACGAGCCGACGTTCGTGGTGGGCGACAACGTCCTGTACTACGGCGTCGACCACAGCCCGTCGTACCTGTGGAACTCGGCCACGTGGGAGAACAGCAACGCGTTGATCCCCTTCCTCCGACCGGTGCTCGAGGGCGCCAGCGGGTGGGACGCCGACGAGACGCTGAGGCGCGCGATCGAGATCCGGGACGGTCAGGTGGTCAACCCGGCGATCCTTGCCTTCCAGGGGCGCGCGACCGAGCCCCCGTACGCACTGCTCTGAGGAGCGACACCTCCGCGTTCACGCGGTTCTGGCGCGGACGAGCCCCGACCGGACCATTCCGGACGGGGCTCGGCTCGCCGGGGCTGCCGCAGGCGCCTGCTGCCCAGCCGGGTACCGGTCTCCGCGCTGGCGCCACTGCTGAGGCACGCAGGCAAGCCCGGGTTCATGGTTACCGACATGACCGACGTCGACGACTTCGCCCCGATCGAGTCGGGTCGCGCCCGACCAAGCCGAACGGATCGCACGTGAACGAACCACCCACCACGGAGCAGCCACGCAGCGTCGGGGCCTCCTGCCCTCACCCCGCCGGGGTGGTGCCCGACCACTCCACCGGCCACTAGCGTCGTCGGCCCGGGCACCCCGGCAGGCGGGGTGGGCCGCGGAGCGATCACGCGGCCCCCGGGCGAGCGAGGGGGCGAGTCGATGTTGCATCGCAGGCAGACGGTCCGGGACGCACTCGAGGACGACGTCTTCGCGTCGCGCGACCTCTCGGAGGCGATCCCGAAGTACCGCTTCCCACCGGGCGAGCACGTCGCGGAGCACGTCTACCAGCTCGTGCACGACGAGCTGATGCTCGACGGGAACTCCCGGCAGAACCTGGCCACCTTCTGCCAGACCTGGGTGGAGTCGGAGGTCAAGGACCTGCTCGCGCTGTCGGTGGACAAGAACATGATCGACAAGGACGAGTACCCGCAGACCGCGGAGCTCGAGGCGCGGTGCGTGCACATGCTTGCCGACCTGTGGCACAGCCCCGATGCGGCCGACACCATGGGCACCTCCACCACCGGGTCGAGCGAGGCGGCGATGCTCGGCGGGATGGCGCTGCTGTGGAAGTGGCGCGAACGGCGCCGCTCCGAGGGCAAGCCGACCGACCGGCCCAACCTGGTCACCGGTCCGGTGCAGATCTGCTGGCACAAGTTCGCCCGCTACTGGGACGTCGAGCTCCGGGAGATCCCGATGGAGGGCGACCGGCTGATCATGGACCCCGACGAGGTGCTGAAGCGCGTCGACGAGAACACCATCGGCGTCGTCCCCACCCTCGGGGTCACCTACACCTGCCAGTACGAGCCGGTGGCAGCGGTGGCCGCGGCGCTGGACCAGCTCCAGCAGGAGAGCGGGCTCGACGTGCCCATCCACGTGGACGGCGCCAGCGGCGGGTTCATCGCGCCGTTCGTGCAGCCGGACCTGGTCTGGGACTTCCGGTTGCCCCGGGTGAAGTCGATCAACGCCTCGGGGCACAAGTTCGGGCTGGCCCCGCTGGGGGTCGGCTGGGTGGTGTGGCGCGACGCCGACGACCTGCCCGACGACCTGGTCTTCCACGTCAACTACCTCGGCGGCGACATGGCGGTCTTCGCGCTCAACTTCTCCCGGCCCGGAGGCCAGGTCGTGGCGCAGTACTACAACTTCCTGCGCCTGGGCCGTGAGGGCTACCGCAAGATCCACGAGGCCAGCTACGCCACAGCCCGCTACCTGGCCGACGAGATCGCCCGGCTGGGTCCGTTCGAGATGATCCACGACGGCACCGGCGGCATCCCCGGCCTCGCGTGGAAGCTCAAGGAGGGCACCGAGCACCGGTTCAACCTCTTCGACCTGGCCGATCGGCTGCGCACCCGCGGATGGCAGGTGCCGGCCTACACGCTGCCGCCCGACCGGGAGGACCTGGCCATCCAACGCATCCTCGTGCGCCACGACGTCAGTCGCGACATGGCGTCCCTTCTGCTCGACGACTTCCGCCGTTCCCTGGAGGTGTTGGACAAGCACGGCCCCAGCACGTCGTTCACCGCCGAGGAAGGCACCAGCTTCCACCACTGACCTCGCGCACTGACCTCGCGCACTGGCGCGACGCCGACGTGGGATACCTGCCCACCGCAGAACCACCCCGCAGGCAGTTCGGCCTCCTGCGCCCGACGTCCCGCAGGGCACGCACGTCGCGGCGACGAACTTCCTTCACCGTGGCGCCCTCGGGCCGCGGTCAGCCGAACAGGTCGCGCACGTCGTCGGCGTCCAGCCCGGCACCCACCGCGCCCTCGCCGGAGAAGACCGCGTCGAAGAGCTCGGCCTTGCGCTGCTTGA
>JAZQNT010000445.1:0-5517 GCA_045627505.1 Nocardioides sp. | reverse complement strand
GCGCACGCCTCGGCGCTGGGCCTCGGCCAGGATCCACTCGAGCTTGCGCACCTTGTTCCCGCCCCAGGCGCCGTCGCCGTAGGCGTCCTCACGCTTCGCCCACAACCGCACGTCCCGTCCGACGGTGACGGTCTCCATCGGACGCACCGGGGTGGGGGCGGTGCCCAGCACGATGCGCCCCAACGCCAGGTCGGGCCACCGCCGTCGGAGGTTGCTGGGGTGCGCCTCGGGCACCAGCACGGTCGGGTCAACCCTCGACGGTCTGCTTGATCCGGGCCAAGGTCTGCCGCATGCCGGCCTGGAGCTCGGCCTGGAAGGCCGGCTGCCCGCCGAGCAGGCGGTCGGTCAGCGCCAGGGACGACTCGTGGATCCCGTCCGGCACGTCCCGGCGCTGCACCAGCCGGGTGCCGGAGCCCGAGGGTTCCAGGACGAACGACCAGATGCTGCCGTTGTCCTTGATCCGCCAGGCGATCTCGCGCCGCTCCTCGAACCGGACCACCGTGGAACGGGTCGGCCACACCAGCAGGCCCCGACGGTTGACGTTGAGCAGCCGCGTGCCCGCGCCGATCCGTCCGTCACCGGGGCCTCCCCCGCGCAGGAAGGACCGCCAGACCTGGGGACTCCACTCGCTCATCCGGGGCAGGTCGCTCACCACCGTCCAGACCTGCGACGGCTTCGCCGACACCTCGACCGACTGCTCGATCCGCTTGAGGACGAGGTGACGCGTAGAGCTGCCCATGGGCCGAGTATTCCCACGTCGTCGGCGCCCGGACAAGGCTTGCCCGCCGCCCCCGTCGGAATCGACGCACCTGCGCCGACTCCCACGCTGCCTCCCCTGCTGCCTCCCACGTCGCTTCCGTGGCCTGCGTCACGGGTCGACCCGCCCTGGACGGCGAGAGCCCCACCAGAGCCGTTCGGACCGCTACGGTGGGCGGCGTTCATTCCGGGTGGACGTCCCGTCCGCCTCGTCTCGCCTGCCCTGGAGTCACTCCATGCCGTCCCGCCCCTCATCCCGACCGACTGTCGTCGCCGGCCTGGCCGCCCTCGCGGTCTGCTCCTCCTCGCTGGCCCTCCCGGCGCTGCTCGGCCCGACGCTGCTCAGTCCGGCTGCAGCCGCCGACGCAGGCGAGCGGGTGCTCACCTCGGTCACCACCAACCCCAACGGCGGCGCGGTCACCACGACCTTCCTGGCCGCCACCGTGGACACCGCCCGCGACGGCTGGCAGGGGACCTCCACGAGCCTGCCCGCCACGCCACAGGCTCGTCCCGGCGCCGCCGACGTGCCCGGGCCCATGGCGTTGGACGGCGAGTCGGTCACCACCCCCAGCACCGGCCAGACCCCCTACCAGCGCTTCGACCTGCCGTGGCGCGGTGGCGGTCAGCGTGTGGTCTGGAGCGGCAACGTCGACTCCGCCCGCACCCTGGTCCTGAGCGCCTGGGACGGCACCGGTTGGGCCGAGCTGGTCCGCGCCCGCGGTCTGGCCGGGGACCAGCTCACGCTGGAGGGTCACCTGCAGGCACGGCACTCCACCGGCGGGACCGTACACCTGCTGGTGCACGCCGAGGACCCCTTCGCCGACGACATCGAGCACGAGGTGAAGCCCGGACTCGAGGACCCGTGGGACTACGACTTCGCGATCGCCCACCACACCGACACCCAGCACATCTCCCGCGGGGCGGTCACCAAGGCGACCGAGATCGAGCGACTGCTCTGGAAGCGCGGCTACAGCGACGTCACCCAGTGGATCGCCGACAACGCCAAGGACCGCAAGATCGTCTTCGCGGCCCACACCGGCGACCTCATCGAGGACTGGGTCAAGGCCACCGACCGGAACGACCCGGGCCTGGCCCGCAGGGAGTTCAAGGAGGCCTCCGACGCCCAGCGGATCCTCGACGACGCCGGCGTGGTCAACTCCGTCCTCCCCGGCAACCACGACAACCTGCACGGCGCCGAGGACGGCCCCGCGGCCATGTTCAACGAGGAGTTCGGTCCCCAGCGCTACGAGGCGCTCGAGCAGACCGACGCCTGGCGGGCGCGCGGAGCCACCTACGAACCCTGGAAGCCGGGGGACAACGCCAACTCGGTGACCACCTTCACCGCCGGCGGGCTCGACTTCGTGGCGGTCAGCCTCGGCTTCCGGGTCACCGACGAGGAGGCGGCCTGGGCCGACCGGGTGCTCAAGTCGTACCCGGACCGCAACGCGATCGTCCTCACCCATGCCTACGCCACCGCCAGCCCCTCGCCCGACGGTCGCGGTGCCGGTTTCTCCGACGACGGCCAGAAGGTCCTCGATCGGGTGGTCGCGCCGAACCCGAACGTGGCCCTGGTCCTGGCCGGCCACAAGGCCGGCGTCTCGATCGGCGTACGCAAGGACGCCGGCCGCTCCGGCCACCACGTCCTGGAGCTGATGGCGAACTACCAGTACTACCGGTTCCGCGCCGACGAGCTGGGCATCGACGCGATCGGCGGCTACTCGCCCAAGTCGATGCACCGTCTCGGCGCCTCGTTCCTGCGCCTGCTCCAGGTGGACGTCGACCGCTCCGAGATCAGCGTCGACACCTACTCCCCCTACCGCAACGTCTTCGGCGCCACCAACCACGACGTCTCCAACCGCTACGACGGCCGGGAGGACGACACCCGGCTTCCGGTGCAGCTGACCAGCCGCCGCACCTCGTTCGGCACCGACGCCCTCGTCTCGGTGGCCCCCGGCACCGAGGAGATCGGCTCGGTCACCGCCCCGTCCGGCAGCCGCGCCGAGGTCTCCTGGAACTCCCTGACGTCCGGGCGCACCTACGGCTGGCGAGCCGTGAGCACCGACGCAGCCACCGGCGCCGTGCTGTCGGACGCGAGCCCGGTCGCGTGGTTCGTGGCCCGGCCCGGGGCCGACTCCGTGCCACCTCGGCTCAGCATCCCCGGCGCCACCAGCCTCGCGCACGGCGCGACCTTCGACCCGATGAGGGGGGTCAAGGCCCGCGACGACGACGGCACCGACCTCACCGACGCGGTGGTGGTGACCGGGCGCATCGACACCTCCCGCCCGGGCTCCCAGGCGCTCAGCTACCTGGTCAGTGACGCCGCCGGCAACACCGCGGTCGCCACCCGCAGGATCGTGGTGGCCAAGGCCCCGGCCCCGGTGATCACCGGCGAACCGCGGATCACCGGCCAGCCGAACGTGGGGACGGTGCTCGAGGCCTCCCGCGGCACCTGGGCGAACCTGGGCGAGGCCGACGTCCAGATCCAGTGGTTGCGCAACGGCTCCGCGATCTCCGGGGCCACCGGCGTGCAGTACCTGGTCACCCCGGCCGACGTCGGCAAGCTGCTGCGGGTGCGGGTGACCGTCTCGGCGGCCGGACGTCAACCGGTCGAGATCACCTCGGCGGCCACCACGGTGCCGAAGATGAAGGCGAAGCTCACGACGTCGCTGGCCAAGAAGGTGTCGCGCAAGAAGAAGGCCCTGCTGAAGATCCGCCTGAGCAACGACTGGACGCGGGTCACCGGGACCGCCACGGTGCACCTCAACGGCAAGAAGCGCGCCACCCTGAAGCTCGACGGCACCGGTCGTGCCAGCTTCCGGCTGCCCAAGATGAAGCCGGGCACCAAGAAGGTCAAGGTCACCTTCGCGGCCACGAAGTCGTTCGGCGCAGTCTCGAAGAACCTCAGCATCAAGGTCACCAAGAAGTGAGGACCAGCAGGGTGACCAGCAGAGTGACCAGCAGGGAGACCAGCACCGGGCGGTGACGCACCGGGAAGCCGGCAGACACGGCGCGGGCCCTTGATCGGGCTCGCGTGTGGGTGCAACCTCGAACGGGTGGCGTGACGTCTGGACTGGTGGGCGTGCGTCGGCACGGACACGAGGACCCGGCCGAGACGCGATGGCCGGACGAGGGGGACTGGTCATGCTTGCTGGCACTGCGGATCGACGTGCGAGGACGAGGTCGCGCCTCCGGTTCCGCGTCGGCGTCCTCTGCCTCCTCACGGTGCTCGCCCTCGGCGCGGCGCTGCTGGTGGCGCCCGAGCCCGAGGACACCGACGTCCTCGAGCCGGAGTTGTCGGCCGCGCAGGCGATCCGCACGCTGTCGGTGACCGCCTCGCACCCGCGCGGCGCCGACGTCAGCACCACCTTCTCCGCCGCCCGGGTGGACCTGGCCGGGGACGGCTGGCAGGGCGCCTCCCGCACGCTCCCCGCCTCCCCCACCGACCGGTCCGGGACCTCCCGGATCGCCGGACCGCTGGCGTTCGACGGGAGCACCGTCCGCAGCCGCAGCAGTGCCCACCACCCCTACCAGCGCTTCGACCTGCCGTGGCGCGGCACGGGACAACGCCTGGTGTGGAGTGGCACCGTCGACCCGGCCCGCACGATCGTCCTGAGTGCCTGGACCGGCTCCGGGTGGAAGACCCTGGCCCGTTCCCGGGGCGCCTCGGGCGGACCGGTGACGCTCGAGGTGGGGGTCTCCGAGAGCCTGGCCCGGGCTGGCGTCGTGAACGTGCTGGTGCACGCCGAGGATCCGTTCGACGCCGACCTCCCGCACCGCATCGGCCCCCGCTTCGAGAAGCCGGAGGACTACGACTTCGCGATCGCCCACCAGAGCGACCCCCAGCACCTGGCCCGCGCGGCGGTGGTCAAGAAGAACCCCAGGGAACGGGCTGTGTGGAAGCGCGGCATCACCGACTCCGCCCGCTGGCTGGCCGCCAACGCCCGGAAGCGCAAGATCGCCCTGGCCGTGAACACCGGAGACCTGGCGGACTCGTGGCTGCGTGAGTCGGACGCCGCGACCCGCGCGATCGCGGACGGCGAGTTCGCCGTGGTCTCCGCCGCCCAACGCACGATCGAGAACGCCGGCATCGTCACCGCCACCCTGCCCGGCAACCACGACAACCTCAGCGGCCGGGACACCGGACCGGGCGCGCTCTACAACCGGTGGTTCGGCCCGGCGCGTTACCGGGCGTTGGCCGACACCCCCGCCTGGCGCCGGGCCGGAGCCACGTTCACCCCGTGGCGTCCGGGTGATGCCTCCAACAACGTGACCACGCTGAGTGCGGGCGGGCTCGACTTCGTCGTGGTCAGCCTCGGGTTCCGCGTCACCCCGGAGGAGCTGGACTGGGCCTCGGGGGTCTTCGCCTCCCACCCCGACCGCAACGGCATCCTGCTGACGCACAGCTACTCCTCGCCGAGTTCCAGGCTCGACGGCCGTGGCACCCGGTTGTCCACCGCCGGGGCACGCATCCGCGACAAGGTGGTGGCGAAGAACCCGAACGTGGCCCTCGTCCTCTCCGGCCACGAGTCCGGGGTGTCGGTCGGCGTCCGCCGGAGCGCCGGCGCCTCGGGCCACCACGTCGTGGAGATGCTCAGCGACTACCAGGGCTACCGGTTCACGGGCGACCAGCTGGGGCTCTCCGCGCTCCCGGGCTACTCCAGCACCTCGAAGCACCGGTTCGGGGCGTCGTTCCTGCGGCTGCTGCAGGTGGACGTCGACCGCTCCGAGATCAGCGTCGACGCCTACTCCCCGTTCCGCAAG
>JAZQNT010000444.1:0-6559 GCA_045627505.1 Nocardioides sp. | reverse complement strand
GGGTGCCGGCACGGCGGTGGTGGTCGGAGTCGGCGTCGGAGTCGGCGTGGACGTGGGCGTCGACGTGGGCGTCGCCGTCGGAGTCGCGGTGGGACTCGCGGTCGGCGAGACGGTCGGCGTGGGCTCGGTGGTCGGCGTGGGCTCCGTGGTGGGCGTCGGCTCGGTGGTCGGCGTGGGCTCGGGGGCAGCGACCGTGATCGGCAGTGCCACCTCGCCGCTGGTGCCGATGTTGTTCTTCGCCCGGACCGACAACTGGTGCTCGCCAGGGGCGAGCCCGGTGAACAGGTGCTCGAAGGTGTACCCGGTGACCGCCGTCCAGGCTCCGGAGTCGAGACGCACCTCGTAGGAGCCGAACGCGCCGCCGTCGTCAGTCGGGACGTCCCACGTGAGGGTGGCGGCGGTGCCGTGCAGCGTGGCCGCGACGGCTGAGGGAACGTCGGGCGCGGTGATCGCCGAACGGACGGTGTACCTCTCGGTGTGGCTGCCGAGGTCGTTCGTCAGGACCAACTGGCTGCTGGCGCCGACGGTGAAGGGGGTGGACGTGGAGACGGAGTACGTCTTCCTGGGGCTGATCGAGCTCCAGGGGTAGTAGGCGTTGGTGCCGGCGATGCGCAGCTGGCCGGACGTGGCCTCGTGCCCGGGCCTCTCGACGATGGTGACGACGGCCTGGTTGTTCTGGTTGAGGACGCCCAGGTGCAGAGGCTTGACCGGCCGCAGGGTGCTCATGACCTCGGCCACCGGTGAGGTGCCGGCGGAGGTCACGGCGCGGACGCGCACCCGGACGGACTCGTCCGGCGTGGTGGTGGTGCTCCACGCCGTCTGGTCGGCGGGGACGCGGACCGGTGAGCTGCCCGGGAGGGTCACGTCGTAGCCGGTGAGTCGGCGGCCCCCGCTGGAGGCCGGCGGCGACCAGGTCACGTTCGTGGTTCCGTCGGCGGAGGTGGTCGCCCTCAGGTCCAGGGGGACGCTCGGGGCGGTCGCCTCGACGTCGCAGCCCGCGACCGAGAGCGTGTAGCCGCCGGCGACGTGGCCGGCCGGGTAGTGGGCCGAACCGCTGCTGCGCACCACCAGGAAGTGCTGCCCACCGTCCAGGGCGGCCGTGAGCCGGGCGTCGACGCCGGCGTTGCGGATCCTGGTGCCGACCGTGGTCTCGGGCGCCGCGGTCTTCACCACGGTCCCGGCCGAGTCGCGCAGCTCCAGCGCCACGTCGAGGCCCGGGGTCAGGTCGGCCACGGTGGCGGACGCCTCCAGGTCGAGGCAGCCGTCGAGGACGTACCAGTCCTGGTCGCCCTCCGCAGGCGCCGTGGTGTCGATGCCGAGGTACCCGGTGGAGACACCGCCCCGTCCCAGCGGGCGGGCCTGGGCCTGGGTGGCTCCTCCGTCGTCGGGGCGCGCCGGCAGACGTTCGAACATCGCCCGTCGCTCCTTGAGCGAGAAGACCGAGAGCGCCCCGGAGGTGACGTAGTCCATGGTCCGGGAGTGCAGGGGGCTGGAGTCGACTCCCATGCCGGCAGGATCAACCGTGTTGGACGCGTCGAAGGTGTGCTGCAGGCTCAGCACGTGGCCCAGCTCGTGCGAGACGACCCAGGCCCCCATGTCGGGGTCGGCCATGAAGGCCGGGCCACGTCCGAAGATGAGCGCCGGGCTGTTCGGCCCCATGAGGTCGTTCTTGCGTCCTCGCATGGAGTCGACGTAGGCAAGGCCGACCGTGCCGCTGCCTCCCGGCAGCGTCGGGTCAAGGACGCCGGAGGAGTACTCCGCGTGCGTGAAGTCGCCGATCAGCGCCATCTGCCCGTACCGCGGGCTGCCGGAGCCGGACCAGTAAAGCTCGTCCATCACGGCGCTCGTGACGACGTTGACGTCGAAGGCGGCGAAGTCCTCGGCCACCCGGGCCCAGATCTCCTGGACGGCTGCCAGTTCCTGTGGGTTGAACCGCGGGCCGTCACCGCTCGGATCCCACGGCCCGATCCGCAGGTTCCTGAGCGTGGACCAGGCGGTGTTGTTGTAGGTCTGGAAAGAGTGACCGTGGAAGTTCAGGTAGAACGTCTTGGCCGCGCCGGGCTTGCTGGCGAGGTACCAGGTCTCCGAGAGCGGCGCGTGCGGGCCGCGGTCCTCGCCCTCGCCCAGGTTGGGGGGAGTGGTCCCGACACCGGTGTAGCCCTGCGGCTGAGGGGTGTCGTCGCTCGTCGCGTCGCTCTGGTCACCGCCGGCGGCCGTCGTCGGCCTGCTCGCCGCGCGGTCGTGGTCCTCGTGCTCCTCGTACTCCTCGAGGAGCCCGTCGAAGTCGTCGGCGTAGTAGAGGCGGCCGTTCCGGTCGACGTTCAGGGTCGGGTCGCTCTTCAGCGAGCCGGCCAGCTCATCCGGGGTCCGGTCATACGCCTCGGCCACCGCAGCGAGGTCCTCGCCGTCGGGGCCGCCGAGGGCCTCCACGGCCTCGGGCCCGGAGTAGGTGTCGTCGAGCTGGACGATCGGTTCCTCGACGGGAGCCGCAGCAGGCGCGTCGTCGTGGGGGAGGAGGACGGTCAGGCTGGCGCCGAGGGCCACGACGGCGCCGACGGCCCCGAGGGCGAGGCGACGACCGCCGCGGAGTCGGGGGAGGGGGGTTCCACGGGTCACGAAAGAACTATATGGAGTACAGAATTGTTCCGCGGCTGAATGGCGCAAACTGATTCAAAAAAGTGCAGTGGTGGTGTACAGAGCCTTCGCCGTCTTGCCGATCGGCTCCTGTTCGCAGTAGCACGGCCACGCTGCTGCGGCGAGCGTCCCCAATCTGCCACCCGGCCTCACGTAGTGTCGATCCACGTGATTCGCTTCGAGAAGGTGACCAAGGCATACCCCGGCCACGCGCAGCCAGCGCTGGACCAGGTCTCGGTGGAGATCGAGAAGGGCGAGTTCGTCTTCCTGGTTGGCTCGTCCGGATCGGGCAAGTCGACCTTCCTGCGCCTGGTGCTGCGTGAGTACCGCCCCAGCTCGGGCCGCGTCTACGTCGCCGGCAAGGAGATCAACCGGCTCTCCAACTGGAAGGTCCCCGGTCTGCGTCGACAGATCGGCACCGTCTTCCAGGACTTCCGGCTGCTCCCCAACAAGACCGTGGCGGAGAACGTCGCCTTCGCGATGCAGGTGACCGGTCGCTCGAAGGCCGACGTGCGCAGGCTCGTCCCCGAGACCCTCGAGCTCGTGGGCCTGGAGGGCAAGGCCGACCGGATGCCCGACGAGCTCTCCGGTGGCGAGCAGCAGCGTGTGGCCGTGGCCCGCGCCTACGTGAACCGTCCGATGATCCTGATCGCCGACGAACCGACCGGAAACCTCGACCCCACCACGTCGGTGGGGATCATGAAGCTCCTGGACCGGATCAACCGTGAGGGCACCACGGTGGTGATGGCCACCCACGACGCGGGGATCGTCGACCAGATGCGCAAGCGCGTGATCGAGCTGGAGCACGGACGGATGCTGCGCGACCAGTCGCAGGGCGTCTACGGCGCGCACGGCTGAGCCTGCCGCGCCGCTCGTCACCCCAGCACCGCCCCGCCCGATCCACCTCCGGCCGACCGCCGGAGTCACCACCGAGAGGTTCCCCACTCCCATGCAGTCGCGATACGTCTTCTCCGAGCTCGGGCAGGGCCTGCGCCGCAACCTGTCGATGCACGTTGCCGTCGTGCTCACCCTGTTCGTCTCCCTGACCCTGGTCGGGCTCGGCGTGCTGCTCAACCAGCAGGCCACCAAGGCGGCTGACCACTGGGGCTCGCAGCTCCAGATCACGGTGTGGCTGTGCAAGGCCACCGACTCCAGCCCCGGCTGCACCGGTGAGGTCACCGACGCCCAGCGCGACGCCATCGTCGCGGTGGTCAAGGACAACCCCGAGGTGGCCGGTCACCACCTCGAGTCCAAGCAGGAGGCGTTCGACAAGGTCAAGGAGCTCGTCGGCGCGGAGCGGTTCGAGGGACCCAACCCAGCCGCGACCGTGGACGACATGCCGGAGTCGGTGTGGATCGAGCTGAAGGACCCCGAGCAGTTCAAGGGCATCACCTCCGCGGTGGAGGGCCTCGACGGCGTCTCCGGCATCCGGGACATGCGCGAGACGCTCAAGCCGATCTACGGATCGATCAACGCGCTGAAGTGGGGTGCGATCGGCACCGCGGGCTTCCTGGTCCTCGCCGCGCTGCTGCTGGTGGGCAACACCATCCGTCTGGCCGCGTTCGCCCGACGCAAGGAGATCGGCATCATGCGTCTGGTGGGTGCCTCGACGGCCTACATCGCCTTGCCGTTCCTGCTGGAGGCGCTGGTCACCGCGTTCCTCGGCGTCGCCCTGGCCTCGGGTGCCCTGTGGGCGTTCATGTACCTGGCGATCGAGCAGCGCGCCGGTGACACGCTCAAGTTCATGCCGTGGATCGGCACCGGCGAGTTCGGTGTCGCCGTGGCCTGCATCGCCGTCCTCGGACCGGTGCTCACGCTGCTGCCGACACTCGTGCTCACCCGCAAATACCTCAAGGTCTGACGCGCAGCCACTACCGTCGAACCGTTCACTTCCCCGAACACGAAGGCATCCTGGTGCGCCACTTCCCCCGTACCGGTCGCCGCGCGACCACGGCACTTCTCGCTGCCGCGCTCACGGCGACGCTCCTCACTGCCGCGCCCGCGGGTGCGGACGACCTGAAGGACAAGCAGAAGAAGGTCGAGAAGGAGATCCACTCGGCCGAGGAGGACCTCCACTCCTCCTCGAACACGGCCCGCAAGGCCAACGCAGCCCTGGCTGCGGCCCAGAAGAAGCTCGCCACCGCCCAGGGCGTGCTGGCGGCGGCCGAGGACAAGGTCGCCTCGGCCCGGGCCGAGGACGAGCGGATGAAGGCAGAGCTGGCCCGGGCCGAGGCGGAGCTGGACCGTGCCGAGCAGGCGTTGGTCGAGGGGGAGAGGCGGACCGCCGCCCAGCAGGGTGCGGTGGCCTCCACCATCGCCGAGTACTACCAGCAGGGTGACCCGGCGTTGATCGCGTTCGCGTCCCTGCTGGACGCTCGGACGCCGGCTGACCTGGCCCGGCAGACCGAGATGCAGAACGTGATCGTAGACCGTGAGGCGCAGGCCTACCAGGCGCTGGTGGCGGCCCGTGTGCTGCTCGAGGTGCAGCGCAAGCAGGTCCAGGCCGCCCGCGACGACGTCGAGCTGCAGCGCAAGGCTGCGGCCGCCCACCTGGCCGCGATGCAGGGGCTGGAGCAGCAGGCCCAGGCGGCCCGCGACGACGTGGCGACGCTGGTCGCCGACTCGCGGAAGAAGGCCGCCGCTGCGGCTGCGGCGAAGGCGGCCGACGAGGCCGAGCTGGCCAAGCTGAAGCGGGAGGAGGACCGGATCGCGGCCGAGCTGCGCAAGCGCGCTGCGGCGCGTCGGGCCAAGTCCGCCGCCCCGGCCCCGGCCGCGAGCGGTGGGCTGCTGTCGCCGCCGGTCAACGGGGGACGACTCAGCTCGCCGTACGGATATCGCAAGCACCCGATCTACGGCTACTGGGGCATGCACGACGGCCAGGACTGGGCCGTGGGATGTGGCACGCCGATGTACGCCACCTCCAGTGGCACGGTGGTGGAGCGCTACTACTCCAGCGTGTACGGCAACCGGCTCTACCTGGACAACGGTCTGCAGGGCGGGGTCAGCGTCACCAGCGTGTACAACCATGCGAGCCGCTACGTCGTCGGCGTGGGTGCGAAGGTGAAGCGCGGCCAGCTCGTCGGGTACGTGGGCAACACCGGGTGGTCGACCGGTTGCCACCTGCACTTCACGGTGCTGGTCAACGGCGCCACTGCCAACCCGCGCAACTGGATCTGACCCGCCCCACGAGCGGCGTCTCGACCCGTCGACGGCCCTCTCCCCATGGGGCGGGGAGGGCCGTCGCGGTGTTTGCTTGCCACATTTGGGAGGATGGGCGAATGGCCAAGGAGCAGGGCACCAAACTGATCGCGCAGAACAAGAAGGCGCGGCACGACTACCACATCGAGACCACCTGGGAGGCGGGCCTCGTCCTGGTGGGGACCGAGGTGAAGTCGTTGCGTCAGGGACGTGCCTCGCTGGTCGACGGGTTCGGCGAGATCGACAACGGTGAGGCCTGGTTGCTGCAGGTGCACATCCCGGAGTACTCGCAGGGCACCTGGACCAACCACATGTCGCGCCGCAAGCGGAAGCTGCTGCTGCACCGCCACGAGATCGAGAAGATCGAGAAGAAGCTCGGCGACAAGGGCTACACCCTGATCCCGCTCTCGCTGTACTTCAAGGACGGTCGGGCCAAGGTCGAGATCGCTCTGGCCAAGGGCAAGAAGTCCTTCGACAAGCGGCACACCCTGGCCGAGAAGCAGGCCAACCGCGAGAAGGAGATGGCCGTCCAGCGCCGTCTCAAGGGCCACAAGGACTGACCCGCCTCGTCGTGACCTGACGCGCTCGGAGGGAGCCACGTCATGTGCCTCCACCACCAGATCGACCCCGAGGTGGAGGTCCTGAGCGGACCCGGCCACGTGCAGGGGGACGACCTCGCGGCCGACGTCGCAGACGTCCGCGCCTGGCTGGTGCGCCACGACCTGCC
>JAZQNT010000443.1:0-8480 GCA_045627505.1 Nocardioides sp. | reverse complement strand
GCTCGTGGTGGGTGTCGTCCTTCTCCTCGCGGCCGGTGTCGCCGCGCTCATCGGCAAGAACCGGATCTCGGACGCCACACCGCCACTCCCGGAGCGCGCACTGTCGAACGTCAAGAACGACGTCGACGCGGTGAAGCATCCCGGAGACCACCACTGACCCGTCCTGGCAGGAGCCACGCCATGAACGATCCGAAGAACGATCCGAACCACCGGCCGGACGACAACGCCATCCCAGAATCGTCCTCGGACGCCTCCGACGCCGCCAGCGCTGACGAACGTCCCGAGATGTCCCGAGCCGAGCTCGAGGAAGACATCGAACACACCCGCGAGGAGCTGGCCGAGACGGTGGACCTCCTCAAGGCGAAGCTCGACGTCAAGAGCCGTACCAAGTCCCGGGCGTCGGACGTCGAGGCCCGGGCCGCGCACCAGCTCAGTGCCCTGAGCTCCCGGGCCGGAGCCCAGACCGAGGCGGTGGCGGCGCGGGTGACGCCGGTGACGCTCGTTGCCCTTCTCGGCGCCGCGGTGGGGGTTGTCGCCGCAGGCGTCGTGATCACCGTGCTGCGCAGACGCCACGCCCGCGCCCACCTTCTCCATCCCGGATGGCGTGGCCGCTGATGGCCGGAGGAGGTCGAGGGCCGCACCCCGAGCCCGCGTCCACGCCGGACTCGCCCACCGACCTGACCAAACGATCCTGGGTCTACGTCGTGCGCAAGACGATGCGCGAGTTCTCCGAGGACGAGTGCACTGATCTTGCGGCCGCGCTGACGTACTACGCCGTGCTGTCCATGTTCCCCGCATGCATCGCGCTGCTCTCGATCGTGGGGCTCGTGGGCGACCCTGAACGGACCGTGCGCACGTTGCTGGACATCCTTGACGACCTGGGCGCGTCCGGTACGGCCGACACCCTCGAACCCACGCTGGAGCAGTTGAGCCAGAGCCAGGGCGCCGGGTTCGGTCTGGTCATCGGTCTCGCTGCCGCGATCTGGTCCGCGTCGGGTTACGTGGGCGCCTTCGGACGGGGTCTCAACCGCGTCTACGAGGTGCAGGAAGGACGCCCGGCGTGGAAGCTGCGTCCCACGATGCTGCTGATCACCGTGGTGACGATCCTGCTGGCCGCCGTGGTGGCCGCTGCCCTCGTCCTCACCGGGCCAGCAGCTGCCGCAGTCGGCGACGCCATCGGGATCGGCGACACCGCCGTGACGGTCTGGAACGTGGCGAAGTGGCCGGTCGTTCTGTTGCTGGTGATGATCATCGTCGCCCTGCTCTACTACTCGGCCCCCAACGTGAAGCAGCCCAAGTTCCGTTGGCTCAGCGTGGGAGCGGCGGTCGCGATCCTCACCTGGCTCGTCGCCTCGGCGGCCTTTGGGTTCTACGTCGCAAACTTCGCCAACTACAACCGCACCTACGGGTCGCTGGCCGGTGTCATCGTCTTCCTGCTGTGGCTCTGGCTCACCAACCTCGCCCTGCTGTTCGGCGCCGAACTCGACGCGGAGCTCGAGCGGGGCCGGGAACTGCAGGCCGGCATCCCGGCCGAGGAGGCGATCCAACTCCCACCCCGCGACACCCGCAACATCGACAAGGCTGCTGAGAAGCGGCAGAAGGACATCGAGAGCGGACGCACGCTACGGCGTTCCCGCGGGGGTGGCGCTGACCCCGCCGATCCGGGTCACGCGCACAACGACGACCAGGAGAACAACCCAGGAGGGCATCGTCCATGAAGTCGCACACCACGGAATCCAACCCGGCGGAAGCCAACGCAAGTCCCTCTGGGAAGTCGACCAGCAGGAGCGCGAAGATCCTCTACCGCCCTTGGGGGCTGGTCGCCAGCCTCGTCGGGGGACTCCTCGCCGGTCAGATCTTCCACCTCATCTGGAAGCGCCTGGACCCCGACGGCTCCGGCGACGCGCCAAAGCCGCTCCAGTCGGAGTACGGGCTGCGCAAGGTGGTGGCCGCGGCCGCCGTGCAGGGAGCCATCTTCACGGTCGTGCGTGCGCTGATCAACCGCGGTGGCGCCAAGGCCTTCGAGCGCTGGACGGGCGAATGGCCGGGCGAGTGACGGCCCGACACCTTCACGGCCCGATGCCTGCCCTGACGGCCCGGTACTGACGGCCGGTGCACTGACGGCCGAGGAGCTGAGGTCGGGCCTCAGGAGCCGGCGGAGGTCGCTCCGCCCGGCTTCGGGTCGCCCGCACCGTCGTGCGCCGGCTCGCTGGGCGCGGCCCAGGCGGCGCTCTGCGTCGTCCGGTACAGGTAGGCCAGAGCCGGCAGCACGATGATCGCGGCCAGCACCACGGCCACGACCAACCCCTGCAACGTGCTGGTGGCACCTGCCGCTTCCTTGATCGTCACCTCGTCCACCAGCAGCCAGGGGTACTGCCCGATGCCCCAGCCGCTGACGACCGCGACGACCGCGCCCACGGCGGTGAGCCGCGCGAGGCCGTAGCGACGCACCCACATCAGCCAGAGCGTGGCCACCCCGGCCAGCGCCGAGACGACGATCAGGGGAGCCGCGCGACCCTCCAACCCCTCGGCCAGGGTCGGCGCGTCGTTCTGCAGCGGGACCAGGGCCGCCAGCACCACGACACCGGTGAACACCCCGACGCCGATCGTGCGGATCCGCAGCTGCTCGGCGAGGTGGGCGTGGTCGCCCTTGCGCGCGTCCCAGCAGAGGAAGGTGCCGGCCAGGAAGGCACAGGTGCCGACGGCGATCACCCCGCCGAAGAGCGACGTCGGGTTGATCCAGGAGGTCCAGATGTCACCGCGTCCCTCGGCCGGCACACGGCCGGAGGCGATACCGCCCGCGACCGTCCCGAGGAAGAACGGAGTGACCACCGACGAGGCGGCGAAGGTGGCCCCGAAGAACCGCGCCTGCCCCAGGGTGGCTGAGTACTTGCGGAACGCGAAGGTTGAGCCACGCAGCACGATCCCGAGCAGCGCGAGGAGCATCGGCATGATCAGCGTGCTCATCGCCGACGCGAACGTCTCGGGGAACCCGGTCCACCAGGTGACGAGCACGAAGATCAGCCACACGTGGTTGGCCTCCCAGACCGGCCCGATGCTGTGGTCGACCAGGGTGCGCATCTCTGCCCCGCGCGACGGGCCCCCCGCGGTCAGGTCGTAGAACCCGGACCCGAAGTCCGCTCCACCGAAGACGGCGTAGGCGATCACTCCGACGAACAGGACGGCTGCCACCAGTACTGCGAGGCTCATCGCTCCACCTCCTGCTCGGGGCCCCGTTCGCGCGAGAGCTGCGCCTCGGGGCCGTAGGGACTGGGCAGGTCGATCTCACCCGAACGCCAACGGGCAGCCATGGAGCGCAGCACCCAGACGATTCCGACGGTCAGGGCGGTGTACAGCACCGCCGTGGCCCCCAACAGCCACCACAGCCCCGGGTTGTCACCAGCGCCCTGCCAGGTGCGCATGTATCCCTGGACGATCCATGGCTGCCGACCGACTTCGGTGGCGATCCATCCCGCCTCCATCGCAATCGTGGCCAGCACGCCGGAGGTCGCGACCACCCGCAGGAACCAGCGGTGCGCCACCAGGTCGTGGCCCCTCCATCGCGCGATCCAGTACCCCAGGGCAAGGAGCATCAGGAGTACACCGAGCCCCACCATGATCTGGAACGCCCAGTGGGTGATGTTCACCGGCGGATGCTCGTCGGCGGGGAAGCTCGACAACCCCACCACGGGCTCGCTGAACGAACCCCGGGCGATCAGCGAGCCGAGGTAGGGGATGTCGATCGCTCCGCGTACCTCGCCGTCGATCAGGAAACCTCCCAGGCGCAAAGGGGTGGGGCTCTCGGTCTCGGTGGCCAGCTCGAAGGCGGCCAGCTTGGCCGGCTGGTTCTGGGCCAACCGCTCTCCGAGGAGGTGCCCCACGAATGGCTGCACCACCGCGGAGATGCTCGCGAAGGCGAACGGGATCGTGAACCCCAGGCGGTGGGCAGGGTTGTCCCTGCCGCGCAGGAGCCCCACAGCGTAGACCGAGGCAATGAGGAACCCGGCCACCATGTAGCCGGCCAGCCACATGTGCAGGAACTGCCAGAAGGCCGCGGGGTTGAACATCACGTCCCAGGGCTCGACGTCGGTCACCTTCCCGTCGACCAGCCGGAACCCGACCGGGACGTTCATCCAAGCGTTGACCGCGATGATGCAGTAGGTGCCGAAGAGGCCCGCGACCGTCATCGGCAGGAGCATCCACACGTGCTTCTCCGGAGGAATCCGGTCCCAGCCGTAGAGGTAGAGCCCCAGGAAGATCGCCTCGACGAAGAAGGCCAGGCCCTCGAACGCGAAGGGCAACCCGAGCACGTCGCCGTAGGTGCCCATGAGCCCGGGCCACAGCAGCCCCATCTCGAAGCTGAGCACGGTGCCGGAGACCGCGCCCACCGCGAACAGCACCGCCGAGACCTTCGCCCACTTCCTGGCCAGCAGCAGGGCGTCGGCGTTCTTCCGACGGATGCCGACCAGGTGGGCGGTGAAGATGATCGCCGGGAAGGCGACCCCGAAGCAGGCCAGCACGATGTGCCATCCCAAGGAGAGCGCCATCTGCTGGCGCGCTGGCAGGAGCCCGGCCGGCTCGACCTCGCTCGCGAGGAGGTGCATCGAGTCGGTCAGCCCGGCAAGAACCACCGCAGCATCGACCATTCGTCGACACTAACGCCCCGACGCCCCACCCGTCGCGGCCCGAGGGACCCTGATTTGGCGGGCTGCTCTCCCGTGCCACCTGCACGCATGAGGGCGGGTTGCCTGGATACGGGCTCGGTGGATCAGGGCTCGGTGGATCAGGGCTCGACGGCCCTCTCCTCGTTCCCGTGCCCCGGGTCGAGGTGGCTCACGTCGGAGACCCGCAGCGGCCGGTACTCCCCCGTGCTCACCACGGCGCGCACCCTCGCCGTCAGGCACACGTGGTCGCTGCCGTCGTCCAGCACCGCGAGCCGGTCGAGCAGCATCCGGTGGGGGCACCCGGTGGGCACCGGAACCCCGTACTCGTCCAGGGTGGTCGCCACCCCCTCGAACTTGTCGACCTCCTCCCCCGTCCGGCTGCCGAACTGCTCGGCCAGAGCCACGTCGTCGGCGGTGAGGAAGTGCACCGCGAAGTGCTCGGCGCGCAGGCTGGTGCGGTAGGTGTGGTTGGCCTTGGAGATCCACAGCGAGTACCGCTGGGGTTCGATGCCCGCCTGCACGTGGAACCCCACGAGACACCCGGCCCGAGTGCCCTCGGCGGCGGTGGTGAGCACCACCAGCGGGGGGTCGTTGGCAACGGTGACGGTGCGGAACGCCTCCCGCTCCTGGGCGGACAACGTGTTCATCCCTCCACCGTAGTGCGCGCGGGTGCCTCCGCGGAGTACGGCACCGCGTTGCTGGGAGCACGCAGCCCTGCCCCAAGCACCCTCGTCAGGCACCGTCGTTCAGCACCGTCGTTCAGGCAGCCCCCAGCAGGGAGGCCACCTCCTGGTCGCTGGTGGGCCTGAAGTCGCGGTACCACAACCCGACCGCGGTGAAGGGCTCCGGGACGGCGAGGAGCACGACGTCGTCGGCGTACTCCACCCCACCGGCCAGCTCGCGTGGGCCCACCGGAGCCGCCACCACCACCCGGGTCGCCCCGCGGCGTCGGGCCACCTGGCAGGCCACGTGCGCGGTGGCCCCGGTCGCCAGCCCGTCGTCGACGACCAGTGCGGTGAGCCCGGTGAGGTCCAGCGGCTCACGTGTCCCCCGCAGTCGGCGCACCCGTTCCCGGAGCTCCGCCCGCTCGTGCTCCTCGACTGCCCGCAACTGCTGCCCGGTCACCCCCGTGCTGGCGACCAGAGCCCGGTCGAGCACCTCGCCCCCGTCCTCGCCGAGCGCCCCCATCGCGAGCTCCGGGTGGTGCGGCACGCCGAGCTTGCGCACCACGACCACGTCCAGGGGCAGCTCCAGCCCGCGGGCGACCTCGAAGGCCACCGGTACACCGCCGCGCGGGAGACCCAGCACCGCCACGTCCGGACCGGCCATCGACGAGAGGCGCTGGGCAAGCAGGCGTCCCGCTACGGTGCGGTCGGCGAAGGGCAGTACGACGTCATGGTCCATGGCAGGCCTCGTTCCTGGTCCGGGTGGAACCACTTCCCCCCATCGTGCCGTGGTCCGCGAAACTGGACCACCGGCGTCCTTGCCACCGTCCACGCACGGGGCAAGAGTGGTGCCATGCGTTCAGACCGACGTCGTGGGAGTCCACCGGAGCCGGCGCCCCGGCTGCCGGGTCGCCGACTCGGAAGCCCCCCACAGGTGGTCACGCTGACCCTCAGCCCAGCCCTGGACGACTCCTTCACCGTGGATCGGTTGTTGCCGGCGAGCAAGATGCGGTGCAGCCCCGCCCGCACCGATCCCGGCGGGGGCGGGATCAACGTGGCCAGGATCCTCCACTCCCTGGGGGAGGAAGCCATCGCCGTCTTCCCGCTCGCCGGCTACCTCGGCCAGTCGCTGCAACACCTCCTCGACCTGGAGGGGGTGGCGACCTCGCCAGTCCCGGTGACCGGCGAGACACGGCAGTCGCACCACGTGGTCGACCGCGAGACGGGCCTGGAGTACCGCTTCGTGCTTCCGGGGCCCAACCTCCCGTCCCAGGACCAGGCACGCTGCCTGGAAGCAGTGGGCCGGCTGGCCGCCGACGCCCGCTACGTCGTGCTGAGCGGGAGCCTGCCCGAGGGGGTGCCCACCTCATTCGTGCGCGAAGTGCAGGAGGTGGCGGCCTACGCCGGAGCGCGACTGGTCGTGGACACCTCGGGCAAGGCACTGGAGGCGGTGAGCGGTGCCTACCTGATCAAGCCGAGCCTGCGCGAGCTGGAGGCGCTGGTGGGGGCGCCGCTGCCGCAGTTGGAGGACCAGGTGGCAGGTGCCCGCGACTTCCTCAAGCGGACCGACAGCAGCGTGATGGTCATCTCGCGGGGCCACCGGGGGGTGGTGGTGGTCACCGCGGACCAGGCCGAGGCGATCCCAGCGCCAGACACCGACGTGGTGAACACCGTGGGCGCGGGTGACGCCCTCGTCGCTGGGATCACCGCCGGGCTGTGCCGGGACTGGGAGCTGGGGCGGGCGGTCCGCTTCGGCGTTGCGTGCAGCGTGGCGATGACCGGGACCATGGGCACGAACCTGTTCACCGCGCATGCCCTCTCCGCCTTCACCGACGAGCTCGAATGAGCCGGGGGTCGGCGTCCGGGCTCGTGAGGGGCTGTCGCCGAGGTCGGCACGTCGCTAGCCTCACAGGATGAGTGCGGAACGTTTCCTGCCGCCGTTGCCCGCGGACGCCTTCGAGCGCGCGCTGTGCGTGGTCGCCCATCCCGACGACCTCGAGTACGGCACCTCCGCGGCGGTGGCCTCGTGGACCAGCGCCGGTGCGGACGTGGCCTACCTCCTGCTCACCCGCGGCGAGGCCGGGATCGACGCCAGCCCGCCCGACCGCACAGCCCAGGTGAGGGTGCGCGAGCAGCGCGCTGCGGCGGCGGCGGTCGGGGTGACGAAGGTCGAGTTCCTCGAGCACCCGGACGGCACGCTCGTGCCCTCCTTGGAGGTTCGCCGCGACATCGCCCGCAGCATCCGCCGTCACCGCCCCGACGCCGTCGTCGTGGGCACGTGGGCGGAGGAGTTCGCGGCCGGACTCAACCAGGCCGACCACCGGGTGGCCGGGCTCGCCACGCTCGACGCGGTGCGTGACGCCGGAAACCGTTGGGTCTTCTCCGAGTTGCTCGAGGAAGGCCTGGAACCGTGGTCACCGCGCTGGCTGCTCGTGGCGGCACACGAGGAGCCCACGCACGGGGTGGACGTGACCGGATACGCCCTCGAGGGCGGCATCGCGTCGCTCGAGGCCCACGCCGAGTACCTGGCCGGACTCCCTGACCACCCGTCCCCACGGCCGATGCTCACCGGCATCACTGCGCTCGAGGGGCGACGCATGGGGGTCGGCCACGCAGTGCTGTTCCGGGCCTACGACTTCCACGCCCCACCCCCGATCGCAGCGGAGGCGTTGGAGGCAGCCCGCGGTCCGGGGGCAGACACCTCCCTGCTGGCCGAATGATCCTTGCCGCAGGTCCCGTTCGGTGACGCACTCGACCGCACCGGACGACGCCGGCCGGCGCCGTGAGACATCCCCGCCGACGGGTTCCCTGCGACCGCACGCCGGGAGCAGACTGACCGGTGTGCCCCGGACCATAGGTGTCGAGGAGGAACTGCTGGTGGTCGACCACAGGAGTGGACGATCCCTCGCGGTGGCCGCCTCAGTGATCGGCCACGCTGCTCGTGCCACCGCGGAGGCCCGCCCTGCGGGCCACCCCCCGACCAGTGTGGGGGGATCCCTCACCGCGGAGTTCAAGCGTCAGCAGTTGGAGACCGTCACCCCACCCCGCACCGACCTGGCCGTCGCCGAGACTGCTCTCCGGCGGTGGCGAGGCGGGGCGGCGGCCGCGGCCCGCCACCCCCTCGTCGTCGGACGCCACGGCCACGTGCACG
>JAZQNT010000442.1:0-3407 GCA_045627505.1 Nocardioides sp. | reverse complement strand
GGGTGCCCAACGGTGAGGTGACGAAGCGGATCAAGCGCTACATCCAGCTCTCCCGCGCCGGCGACCCCAACGCGCTGGTGCAGCTCACCATCTTCCGGATGAACCCCTGGTACGACGCGTCCCGGACCAAAGTGCCCACCAAGGCGCAGATCGCCTCCTACAAGAGGTGGATCCGCCTTTCGGCCAAGGCCATCGGCACGACCCGCACCGCGCTCTACCTCCAGCCGGACTCGACGTTCCTGCGCACCGTGCCCAACTTCAAGCTCTCCGCCAGCCTGATCCGCTACGCGGCCAAGCAGTACGGCAAGTTGCCCAACACCCTCGTCTACCTCGAGACCGGTGGGTACGACTGGCCGGCTCCCGGCCAGGGTGGCGTGAAGGAGGCGGTCCGGCTGCTGAGCGCCCAGGGGATGAAGTACGCCGACGGCGTGGTCACCAACACCACCCACTACAACAAGACCTCGTGGGACGTGAAGCGCATCGCCGCCATCTCCAAGGCCTTCGCCAAGCGGGGCAAGAAGGGGGTGAAGGGCGTGGTCAACACCTCCTCCAACGGCAAGGGTTTCGTCTTCGGCAAGTACCAGGGCCGCGACCCCGACCACGCCAAGGCCTGCACCTCGAAGGCGCTCAAGGGCACCTGCGTGACGTTCGGGATCCCGCCGACCACCGACGTGGCCAACCCCAAGTGGGGGATGAGCGCCAAGACCCGCCGGTTGGCGAAGAAGTACGTGGACGCCTACGCGTGGGTGGGTCGCCCCTGGCTGTACCGCCAGAGCAGTCCGTTCCAGCTGGACCGGACGCTGCAGATGATCCGCACCACTCCGCACCGGTGATCGCCGGATCGCACCTCGCGGATCGCACCTCTTCGGGGGTGGGGAGCCTCCCGGCGTCTGCGTACTGTCGTAGGTGTGCTCGGGGCCCCTCCCAGACCCGGGCACACCCCAGATGAGAGCCCCGGCCGCCGTCCCCTCCGGCCGGGGCTTCGTCGTGTCTCAGGGGCGTGCAGAGCTCGAGGCGTCCCGACGGCCCGTCACAGGTAGTGGCCGGTCGGGACCCGGCCGGTGGTGTCCGCGCCCGGCAGGATCTTCGCGGGGTTCGAGGTCAGCCTCGTGCCAGCGCACCCGCCGTAGTGCACAGCCGTGACCGAGCCGTCGCGCCCGACCACGGAGACGAGCCGAGTCGGGGCCACGGGAAGGGGGCAGGCGATCGCCATCCGCGGGTCCTGGACCACCAGACCGCGGACCTCTGCCAGCGCCGATCGCTTCTTGGCGCCCGTCAGCTTGGTGCGTGCGGCGACCTTCCCGTCGAGGTCGTAGCTGCAGTTCCAGATCGCTGCGGGCGTGCCGAACTGCGGCACCGCGGTCGCCGGCTGGAGCCTGGCCTCCATGGCCTTCTTCGAGGCCCGGCTGGCCAGGCGCTTCGGGCACGCCTTGGCGGCACTGACGGCAGCCTTCGGACCGGTGTACTCCGGCACCCGGTGCGGCAGCGTGGCCAGGTAGTTGACGCGGGCGTTGAGGGCTGCGCGGTGAGAGGCTCGGTCCACGATGGTGCGGCGGGCCCACGACTTGGCCGCGGCCCGCACCTTCTTCACCGCTGCTCGGGTGGCGGCCTTCTTCGTGCTCGCCACACCGGTGCGGCGGGTGGTCCAGGATGCGCGCGATGCGCTGGAGCCGGTTGCGGTCACCGAGCGCGGAGCCAGACCGCAGTCGGCGGCAGCGTAGGTGGCAGTGACGTCGACGGTCGCGCGTCCGGAGAAGACGACCTCGGCCCGGACCGAGACGCGCCACGTGCGGCCGGTGCGGGTGGCGACCACGTACCGCTTCTTGTCCTTGACCCGGGTGAGCTTGAGGTTGCGGGGCTTGCTGACGGTGGTCATGGGCCCGTCGCCCATCGGGGCCTGGGTGACGGTGCACGCCGACGTGCCGGGCGCGGCGGGCCTGGTCGAGCTCGGAGTCGGGGTCGGCGCCGGGGCGGTGGCGGAGGGGGCCGCGTGGGACACCGGGGCGACGACGAGCAGTGGTACCAGCAGCGCGCCGGCTGCCAGGGTCAGGAGCGCGGTGCGCGGTCGGGGGGCTTCCATCGGTGACTCCTCCTGCTCGGGGACCGCCCGGACGACGGGTCCACCAGGTGCTTCTGGGGCGGGGACGAGTCGGGGCGGCCGAAGGGTTCCGCCCGGCCCCGAACGTCGCGACTGGTGTAGACCGGCCCGGGCAGCCAGGACGGTGTGACGGTTTGCACGTCGTCCAGAATTCGGATTGTCGACCTGGAAGGTGGTGTTCTGGGCTGGTGATCGACCTGCCCGCGACCCCTGGTGACCTGCTGACGCGGCGTCTCGTGGTCGACCTGGGCCGCACGCACAGCACTCGTTGTCGGTGATGACCTCTGGCGCGACTCCCTCCTGAGTCTCGCGCCCATCCCTCCGAAACCGGCCAGCACCTTCCGGCCAGCGGCGTGCCTTCTCGGGTTGCCGCCAGGTCGTCATCGAAAGGCATCCCCGTGAGCACCTCCATCTCGGCCCCGACGTCGGGACCGACGTCCGCGGCCCCCAAGCGGTTCCGACTTCCATCCTTCGGCGTCCAGGTCCTGATCGGCCTGGTGCTCGGCGTGCTGCTGGGCCTGGTGGCCCGGCAGATGGGCGCCGACGGCGTCGAGGCCGAGACCGGGGCGGTCGACCCCAACTGGCTGACCGAGACCCTGCAGACGGTCGGCTCCACCTTCGTGACCATGCTGCGCGCGATCGTCCCGCCGCTCGTCTTCCTGGCGATCGTGGCCTCCATCGCCAACCTGCGCGAGGTGACGGGTGCGGCCCGCCTGGCCTGGAAGACGCTGCTGTGGTTCGCGATCACCGCGCTGGTGGCGGTGGTGATCGGCATCGTGCTGGGCCTGGTGCTGCAGCCCGGCGCCAACACCGACGTGGCCGAGGAGGCGGCGGCGCTGCCGTCGAAGACCGGATCCTGGATCGACTTCCTCACCGGCCTGGTGCCGTCCAACTTCCTCGGCCTGCAGGCCAGCACCGGCGCGGACGGCTCGGTGTCGCTGAGCTTCAACGTGCTGCAGATCCTCGTGGTTGCGATCGCCGTCGGCATCGCCGCGCTGAAGATCGGTGTTTATTCCACAAATACCACAGTTTGGGGTGGCACCATTTTGGGCAATGTTTTCGGTGGCGGAAATGGTAAAGACCGAGAGAAGAACCCGAATGGTGCTCAAGTTGGATACAAGAGCGGTGATACCGAAACTGCCGGCACAGGAAATACCGTAACAAACATTTACGGTGGAACTATCGGTACATGGTCCGAACCTGATGCCAGCGGAAGCAGTAGCTGCGCTAAAAACACTGGCGGAATCTTCGGTGGTAGCAATACAAACGGAAATATCCGTGGTAAAATTAGCCTAACACTTAACGAACA
>JAZQNT010000441.1:0-4844 GCA_045627505.1 Nocardioides sp. | reverse complement strand
GGAGACGTGGGACATGTTCGGCATCATCTTCGACGGCCACCCCGCGCTGACCCGCATCCTCATGCCGGACGACTGGCCGGGCCACCCCCAGCGCAAGGATTATCCGTTGGGCGGCATCCCCGTCGAGTACAAGGGCGGGACCGTGCCGCCGCCGGATCAGCGGAGGAGCTACTCGTGACCACCACCAACGATCCGTACGCCGGCACCACCGAGACCCGCGAGGGTCCGGTCTTCACCGTGACCGGCCAGGACTGGGACACGATCGACGCCTCGGCGGTCGAGGGCGACCACCTGGTCATCAACATGGGGCCGCAGCACCCCTCGACCCACGGCGTGCTGCGCCTGATCCTGGAGATCGACGGCGAGACGGTCCGCGATGCGCGCGCCGGCATCGGCTACCTGCACACCGGCATCGAGAAGAACATGGAGTACCGCACCTGGACGCAGGGCGTGACCTTCTGCACCCGGATGGACTACGTGGCGCCGTTCTCGAACGAGGCCGCCTACGTCATGGCGGTCGAGAAGCTGCTGGGCATCGAGGCGCCCGAGAAGGCGCAGACGATGCGCGTGCTGCTGCTCGAGCTCAACCGGATCTCCTCGCACCTGGTGGCGATCGCCACCGGCGGGATGGAGATCGGAGCCCTGACGATCATGACGATGGGCTTCCGCGAGCGGGAGCTGGTGCTGGACCTGTTCGAGGTGATCACCGGGTTGCGGATGAACCACGCCTTCATCCGTCCCGGCGGGGTGGCCCAGGACCTTCCCCCCGGCGCGCTCGACGACCTGCGCGGCTTCGTCGAGCTGATGAAGAGGCGACTGCCCGAGTACGCGGCGCTGTGCAACGCCAACCCGATCTTCAAGGGGCGTCTCGAGGGTGTCGGCCACCTCGACCTTGCCGGCTGCATGGCGCTGGGCATCAGCGGCCCACCGTTGCGCTCGACCGGCTACGCCTGGGACTTGCGGCGGGCCCAGCCCTACTGCGGCTACGACGAGTACGACTTCGACGTCATCACCTGGGACACCGCCGACGCCTACGGCCGGTTCCGGGTGCGGCTGGAGGAGATGCAGCAGTCGCTGCGGATCGTCGAGCAGGCCGTCGATCGGCTCGCCGGCCTGGTCGGTGCGCCGGTGATGGTGGCCGACAAGAAGATCGCCTGGCCCAGCCAGCTGGCGGTCGGTGCCGACGGCCTGGGCAACAGCCTCGACCACATCCGTCGGATCATGGGGGAGTCGATGGAGAGCCTGATCCACCACTTCAAGCTGGTGACGGAGGGCTTCCGGGTGCCCGCCGGTCAGGTCTACGTGCCGGTGGAGTCGCCCCGCGGCGAGCTGGGTGCGCACCTGGTCTCCGACGGTGGCACCCAGCCCTTCCGGGCGCACTTCCGGGACCCCTCGTTCGTGAACCTGCAGGGAACCAGCGTGATGAGTGAGGGCGGCATGGTCGCCGACGTGATCGTGGCGATCGCCTCCATCGACCCGGTGATGGGAGGGGTCGACCGATGAGCGACCAGCCGCTGGACGAAGAGACGCGGGCCGAGCTGCGCCAGATCGCCGACCGCTACCCGGAGGCCCGCTCCGGGTTGCTGCCGATGCTGCACCTGGTGCAGTCCGTGCAGGGACGGATCACGCCGGAGGGGATCGAGGCGTGCGCCGAGGCCACCGGGACCACCCCGGCCGAGGTGAGCGGGGTCGTCACCTTCTACACGATGTACAAGCGGCGGCCGGTCGGTGACTTCCACGTCGGGGTCTGCCTGAACACCCTGTGCGCGGTGCTCGGCGGGGACGAGATCTGGGAGCGCCTCACCGAGCACCTCGGGATCGGCAACGACGAGACGGCGCCCCGCCGTCCGGGGGACGTGGCGACCGTCTCGGTGGAGCGGATCGAGTGCAACGCAGCCTGCGACTACGCGCCGATCGCGATGGTCAACTGGGAGTTCATGGACGACCAGACGCCCGAGTCGGTGCTGGTCCTCGTCGACGACCTGCGCGCCGGACGTCCGGTGCAGTCCAGCCGTGGTCCCGAGGTGGTCACCTGGCGCGAGGCGGAGCGGGTGATCGCCGGGTTCGACGACGGCCGGGCCGGCGAGGGACCCTCCGCCGGTCACGCCTCCCTGCGCGGACTCGAGATCGCCCGGGACCGTGGCTGGACCGCGCCCGCCCCGGACCGGCCGACCGGGCCGCAGGCCGACGACGGTCACGGAGAGGGGGAGGACCGATGACGTTGACACCCGTCCTGACCGCCAACTGGGGCGAGGACCGTTCCTGGACCGTCGAGGCCCACGAGGCCCATGGCGGCTACGCCAGCCTGGACCGGGCCTTCGCGATGGGCCCGGAGGCCGTGGTCCAGATGGTCAAGGATGCAGGCCTGCGCGGACGCGGCGGTGCCGGGTTCCCGACCGGGGCGAAGTGGGGCTTCATCCCGCAGGGTGACGACACCGAGGCCGGCACCAAACCGAAGTACCTGGTGGTCAACGCGGACGAGTCCGAGCCGGGGACCTGCAAGGACATCCCGCTGATGATGGCCGCCCCGCACACGCTGGTGGAGGGCGTGGTCCTGGCGGCGTACGCGATCCGGGCGCGACGCGCGTTCATCTACGTGCGGGGCGAGGTGCTGCACGTCATCCGCAGGCTGCGGCACGCCGTGGCCGAGGCCTACCTCGCCGGCCACCTGGGGCAGGACATCCACGGGTCGGGCTACGACCTCGACGTCGTCGTGCACGCCGGGGCCGGCGCCTACATCTGTGGCGAGGAGACCGCGCTCCTCGACTCCCTCGAGGGGCGCCGCGGCCAGCCCCGGCTGCGCCCGCCGTTCCCGGCCGTCGCCGGGCTCTACGCCTGCCCGACGGTGATCAACAACGTCGAGTCCGTGGCCTCGGTACCTTCCATCGTGGCCAACGGGGCCGACTGGTTTGCCTCGATGGGCACCGAGAAGTCGACCGGTTTCGGCATCTTCAGCGTCTCGGGCCACGTGGTGAACCCCGGGCAGTTCGAGGCGCCGCTCGGCACCACGCTGCGCGAGTTCATCGACCTCGCCGGGGGGATGCGTCCCGGCCACGAGCTGAAGTTCTGGACCCCGGGCGGGTCGTCGACCCCGATCCTCACCGCCGAGCACCTGGACGTCCCGCTCGACTTCGAGTCGGTCGCCGCGGCCGGCTCCATGCTCGGTACCCGGGCGCTGCAGGTCTTCGACGAGACCACCTGCGTGGTGCGGGCGACCCTGCGCTGGAGCGAGTTCTACAAGCACGAGTCGTGCGGCAAGTGCACGCCCTGCCGGGAGGGCACCTGGTGGCTGGTGCAGGTCCTCCGACGGTTGGAGGCGGGGCAGGGCAGCGAGTCCGACCTCGACCAGCTCCTCGACCAGTGCGACAACATCCTGGGGCGTTCCTTCTGTGCGCTCGCCGACGGTGCGGTCAGTCCGATCACCTCGTCGCTGCAGTACTTCCGCGACGAGTACCTCACCCACCTGCGCGAGGGCGGGTGCCCGTTCGACCCGGCACGCTCGACCGCCTGGGCGCGGGAGGAGGTGCGGGCATGAGCAGCGAGGAGACCGCGGTCCAACGGCGGACGGTGAACTTCACGATCGACGGCATCACCACCAGCGTCCCCGAGGGCACGCTGGTGATCCGCGCCGCCGAGCAGGTCGGCATCGCGATCCCGCGCTTCTGCGACCACCCGCTGCTGAAGCCTGCCGGTGCGTGCCGACAGTGCCTGGTGGAGGTGGCCCTGCCCGGGCCGGACGGTGAGCTGCGCCAGATGCAGGGGCCGCCCGGGCGGATGAAGCCCCAGCCGGCCTGCACGCTCGTGGCCACCGAGGGGATGGAGGTCCGCACCCAGCTGACCTCGCCGGGTGCGGACAAGGCCCAGCGCGGCGTCATGGAGCTGCTGCTGATCAACCACCCGCTCGACTGCCCGGTCTGCGACAAGGGCGGGGAGTGCCCGTTGCAGAACCAGGCGATGAGCAACGGCTGGGCCCACTCCCGGTTCGCCGCCCAGGGGATGGTCAAGCGCACCTTTCCCAAGCCGATCGCGCTGTCGCCGCAGATCCTGCTCGACCGCGAGCGCTGCATCCTGTGCCAGCGGTGCACCCGGTTCGCCGACGAGATCGCCGGCGACCGTTTCATCGAGCTGATCGACCGCGGGCCCATGCAGCAGATCGGCACCGCACCCGACGCCCCGTTCCTCTCCTACTTCGCAGGCAACACCGTGCAGATCTGCCCGGTGGGGGCGCTCACCAGCGTCGACTACCGCTTCCGGGCCCGTCCGTTCGACCTCGTCTCGGTGCCCTCGGTCGCCGAGCACGACGCCTGCGGCGCCGCGATCCGCGTCGACCACCGGCGCGGGAAGGTCATGCGCCGGCTCGCCGGCGACGATGCCGCGGTCAACCAGGAGTGGATCACCGACAAGGACCGGTACGCGTTCACCTACACGCGTGCCTCGCGTCGCCTCACCCATCCGTGGATCCGGGAGGACGGGGAACTGCGGCCGGCCTCCTGGCTGGAGGCGTTCGCCGTGGCCGGTGCAGCCCTCCGGGAGGCGACGGCCACCGGCGGCGTCGGGGTGCTCACCGGTGGCCGGATGCCGGTGGAGGACGCCTACATGTGGTCGAAGTTTGCCCGGGTGACGCTGGGCACCCACGACGTGGACTTCCGCGCCCGACCGCAGAGCGACGAGGAGGCGGCGTTCCTCGCCGACCACGTCGCCGGTCGACTGGCGGGGAGCCCGGGGCTGCATCACGAGCCTTCCATGAACGAAGGCAACGTCATGACCGAATATGAGGAGAAGTTCTCTTCCCGCGGCAATCCCATCGGGAAGCTCGTGGCGAAGCCGCTTCGCTGATCTTCAGC
>JAZQNT010000440.1:0-2239 GCA_045627505.1 Nocardioides sp. | reverse complement strand
CCGTCCTCGTCGCGACTCCAGTGGAGCTCCTTGAGCGTGCGCACGGTGGTGGCGCCCTCGCGCTTCTTGCAGAAGGCGGCGAAGTCCTTCAGGCCCACGAGCTGTGCAGCCGCGGTGTTCATGGCGTCCAGGTCGAGCTCGCTGCGCCACGCCAGCACGTGCCGACGGGTCAGCGGGTCGACCAGCTCGGGGCGGTCGGCCACCCGGTAGGCGTAGCGCCGCCAGATGGCGGAGAACCGGGCGTCGAACCCTGCGGGGGCGACGGTGACCGACCGGATCCGCAGGTCGGGGGGAAGGAGGCCGTTGAGCCTGCGCCGGAACGCCTCGAGCGGGGGATCCGCGGAACGTCCCGCAGACGCCTCCAGGACCTCCTGGTCGACGTCGAAGTGCACGACCTGGCCGCGGGCGTGCACGCCGGTGTCGGTGCGGCCCGCCACCACCACGCGCGCTCTCTCCACGCGCAGCACGGTCGCCAAGGCAGTCTCGAGGGTTCCTTGCACCGTGCGGAAGTTTGGCTGGATCGCCCAGCCGAAGAAGTCGGTGCCGTCGTAGGCAAGATCGATCCGGGTGCGCACCCGGCCATTCTCCCACCTCGCCCCGTCAGCACTCGACCCCCGCCGGGCCACGGCGCCAACCAGGTGGTTGACGTCACCAAGCCCTGCGGCCTACGTTCAAATCAACCGATCAGTTGAAGAGGCGTCCCGTGACCGACACGCTGTCCCGTACCTTCGCCGCACTGGCCGACCCCACGCGCCGCGACATGCTGGCCCGCCTCACGGAGGGCGACCACACCCTCAGCGAGCTCGCCGAACCGTACGAGATCAGCGTCCAGGCAGTCTCCAAGCACCTGCGGGTGCTCGAACTGGCTGGACTTGTCGAGCGCGGTCACGGGACCGGACGACGGCCGGCACGCCTGCTCCCGCATGCCCTGGACGTGAGCGCGCTGTGGCTCGAGGAGCACCGACGACGGGTCGAGGAGCGTTACCAGCGCCTCGACGCCGCCCTGGCCACCATGGCCGCACCGCAGCACCCCGACTCCACACGAGGAGCACCCGATGACCACCGCATCACTGCCGAACCACCCCGCAGCCAAGATCGAGGCCCTGTCCGAGGTTCCGGGCATCTCGGTCGTCCGTGACTTCACCGCCACCCCGGCGCAGTTGATGAGGGCGCACCTGGACCCGGACGTCTTCGCCCGCTGGTGCGGGCCTGCCGGTACCACGGTCGAGATCGACGTCTGGGACGCGCGCCCCCTCGGCTCCTACCGCTACGCCTGCGTCGAGGAGGGCACCCAGCACTGGTTCCGGGGAACCTTCCCCACCATCCGTGACGACCGGCTCGTCCAGACCTTCTGCTACGAACCCTGGCCGGACGCGATCTCGCTGGAGACGATGACCTTCACCGACCTCGGCGGCGGACGCACGCGGCTGCACGGCTTCTCCCTGTTCGACAGCCGGGAGGCCCGTGACGGAATGTTGGCCTCGGGCATGGACACTGGGGTCAACGACGGCTACGCCAAGCTGGACGCACTCATCACGGAAGGCAGCCTGTGACCCCGATCGACACCCTCTCCCCCGCCGAGCAGCACCGTGTGCTGGCCGCCGACTTCGCGACGTTGCTCGACGGCGTGGAATCCGGCGTCGGCTGGGACGCCCCCACCCCGGTCCGCGAGTGGCGGGTGCAGGAGATCCTCGAGCACCTGGTCTGGTTCCACGACTTCGTGCATGCCGGTTCCCCCTTCGGCTGGACCCGACGGCGAGACCCGGCGATCAACCCGATCGAGGCGTGGGCCGAGCAGAGCGCGGCGGTCCAGCTGATCCTCGACGACCCCGCGCAGGCGGGCTCGGCCTTCTCCCACCCACGGCTCCCACCCACCACCCTGGGCGAGGCCGTGCAGCGCTTCTACCTCTCCGACGTCTTCATGCACTCCTGGGACCTTGCCCGGGCCACGGGTCAGGACCTCGAGTTCGACCCGGCGTACGCCGAGCGCCTGCTCGCCGGGATGCGGGACGTGGAGGACACGATCCGCTCCTCAGGCCAGTACGGCTCGGCGCACCCGGTGGCCGACGATGCCCCGGCAGTCGACCGCCTCATGGCCTTCGTGGGGCGCGACCCCCACTGGACGCCCGCATTCTGACGGGCTCGGCCCCGGCACGAAACGACGGAAGGCCCGCCACCCATGGCGGATTCAAGGGGTCGTCGCAACACCAACCGGTTTTCTTAGCTGGTGAGTAGATCA
>JAZQNT010000439.1:0-8499 GCA_045627505.1 Nocardioides sp. | reverse complement strand
AAATGTGCAGTATGCGTAGGCGGTGCAAAGGGTTCGGCAAAACTTTTACGCGAGGAAGACATGCTGGCAATACTTAGGGCAGCAAATATTGACTGACGGATAGATTGAGGTTTTTATGATTGTTTTGGTTTTCTGTTTGGCATGGCTTGTAATGTCGCTTTTAAATTATTTGTTTTCATATGTTCTTTTTCCTTTTGCAGGAGGCTATGAAAGATGGGTTTGGTCCATTCTGATTGCATGGGTAGCAGCTTTCATTGCAAGCTTTGTTTATTATGCAAAGCATTGTGAGACAAAGAAGGAAGAGAAAGAAGAAAAAGAAGAACAGAAGGACGTCAATCCTGAAACGAAAAGCGACGTGCATTAGTGAACATGGAGGCTGTTATGGGGTTATTTAAAAACAAATATGAGCGCGAATTAGATGTGATAATTATGCGAATCAACATGAACACCCTCCCGCGCCCCACCGGTTGTGGTCGCGAAACCGCGGTTTCGGCGACCACAACCGGTGGGGCGCGACGGCCAGGTCTTCACGGGAAGTTCACAGGTTCGGCACAGCACAGGTCGGGGAGCCGGGTGGATGATCGACGTATGAACGGCGCCTCCCTCACCCGCCCCGACGGTTCCCCCCTGCGCGTCCTCGTGGTCGACGACGAGGTCAACCTCACCGAGCTCCTGTCGATGGCCCTGCGCTACGAGGGCTGGGCGGTGACCACCGCGCACACCGGCGCGGAGGCCGTGGCCGAGGCGTCGCGCGTGCGTCCCGACGCGGTGGTGCTCGACATCATGCTGCCCGACTTCGACGGCCTCGAGGTGATGCGTCGGATCCGCCAGGAGCAGGACGTCCCGGTGCTCTTCCTGACCGCCCGGGACGCCGTCGAGGACCGGATCGCCGGGCTCACCGCCGGCGGCGACGACTACGTCACCAAGCCGTTCAGCCTGGAGGAGGTCGTCGCCCGGGTGCGGGCGCACCTGCGGCGGTCGGGGGTCGCCCGGGCGGAGGAGTCCTCGGTGCTGCGCGTCGGCGACCTGACCCTCGACGAGGACTCCCACGAGGTGTTCCGCGGCGGTGACGAGATCCGCCTGACCGCCACCGAGTTCGAGCTGCTGCGCTACTTCATGCGCAACCCGCGTCGGGTGCTCTCCAAGGCGCAGATCCTGGACCGGGTGTGGAACTACGACTTCGGCGGCCAGGTCAACGTGGTCGAGCTCTACGTCTCCTACCTGCGCAAGAAGATCGACGCCGGCCGCGAGCCGATGATCCACACCATGCGGGGCGCCGGCTACGTGCTGAAGCCCGCGGTGGGCCAGGACGGGTGAGCCGGTGAGCGGCACCTCGTCGCGGGTGCTGGCCCGGGTGCGCGCCTGGTCGCTGGCCACCCGGGTCACCCTCGCGGTGGTCGCGGTGGTCGCGTCGGTCAGCCTGCTGGTGTCGCTGGCCACCACCTCGGCGGTCTCCTCGGTGCTCACCGACCGGCTCGACGACGACCTCGCCGCGTCCCACAGCCGTGCCGAGCAGGCGCTGCGCCGCGGCGTCCCGTTGACGCCGCCGCGCGACAGCACCACCCCTCCCGACATCCGCGAGGCCCGCGCCCAGGAGGTCGGCACCCTGACCGCGTACTTCGTGGGCACCGCCGGCCAGGGCCAGCGGATCGACGACGACGGGCAGCGGCAACCGCTCGGCGCGGAGGCCCTGGAGCAGCTCCGGCGGGGCGCTCAGCGGGGCTCGGGTGTCCACGGCGTCGAGCTCGCCGGCCTGGGCAGCTACCGGCTGGTGGCCACCGAGGTGGACGGCATCACCGTGGTGACCGCCCTGCCCACCGACCCGGTCGACGAGACAGTGGCCAGCCTGCTGCTGTGGAGCCTGCTCTTCGCCGTGGCCGGAACCGCCCTGGCCGGCGCCGGCACGGCGTTCGTGGTGCGGCGCCAGCTGCGCCCGCTGCGCGAGGTGGCCGTGACCGCGCACGCGGTCACCGAGACCGACCTCACCAGCGGCGAGGTGGACGTCCCGCGGGTGCCCGCCCACCTGACCGCCCACCCGGACGAGGTGGGCCAGGTGGCCCGTGCCCTGGACGCCGCGCTCGGCCACGTCGACGAGGCGCTGGAGGTGCGCAACCGCAGCGAGCAGCAGGTCCGTCAGTTCGTCGCCGACGCCTCGCACGAGCTGAGGACCCCCCTGGCCACCGTGCGCGGCTACACCGACCTGGCGCTGCGCGGGGACGCGGACGACGAGACGCGGGTGCGGTCGCTGGACAAGGTGCGGGTGGAGGCCGGACGGATGACGGCGCTGGTGGAGGACCTGCTGCTGCTCGCCCGCCTCGACCAGGGACGCCCGCTGGAGCGGGCCGAGGTGGACCTGACGCACCTGGTGCTGGAGGCGGTGGCCGACGCCCGGGTGACCTCACCGGACTACCACTGGCGGATGGACCTGCCGGACGAACCCGTGACCGTGCCCGGCGACGAGGCCCGGCTGCGCCAGGTGCTCACCAACCTGCTCGCCAACGCCTCCCGGCACACGCCCGAGGGCACCACGGTCACGGTGGCGGTCCGTCCGGTGCCGGACGCGGTCGAGCTCAGCGTGCACGACGACGGCCCGGGCATCGCGCCGTCCCTGCTCGGCGAGGTGTTCACCCGGTTCACCCGGGGCGACTCCGCCCGCACCCGGGCCGCCTCCGGCGCCGGACTGGGGTTGGCGCTGGCCCGCTCGATCGTCCGTGCCCACGGCGGCGACCTCACCGTGACCTCGCAGCCGGGCAGCACCAGGTTCGTCGCCACGCTGCCCGCCTGATCCGGCGCCTGTCGCGTCCCTCCGCTCGCTCGAGTGACCCCGGTCCCGCAGGCAGTTCCCGGAGCGGGGGCCGGCCCACGCCCCGCCCGGTGCACCGTCCGGCCCAACTGCCTGCAGGAGTGGGGTCGCCACCCGCCTCTGAGGCTCCGGACCGGGGAGTGGGCGGGCTAGGGTTGCCACGTGACGATCCTCGACGACGCCCGCGAAGGCATGAACCTCGCCATCCGCCCGCAGGACGACCTGTTCGGCCACGTCAACGGCACCTGGCTGGAGACCGAGGAGATCCCCTCGGACCGCAGCAGCTGGGGCCCGTTCGTGACCCTGTCGGACCGCGCCGAGGCGCAGGTGCGGGAGATCATCACCGAACTCGCCGAGGGTCGGGCCGAACCGGCCGACGCCGAGGACGCCCGCAAGATCGCGGTGCTCTTCTCGACGTTCATGGACACCGCCGCGGTCACCGCCGCGGGCACCGCGCCGCTGCGGCCCTGGCTCGCCGAGGTGGACGCGCTGGCCGGCGAGGCCGGGGAGACCGAGCAGCTGTGGGACTTCCTCGGCCGGTGGGAGCGCGGCGGCGGGGGTGGCCTGTTCGGCTCCTACGTCGACACCGACTCCAAGCAGTCCGACCGCTACGTGGTCAACGTGACCCAGGGCGGCGTCGGCCTGCCCGACGAGTCGTACTACTCCGACGAGAAGTTCGCCGAGGTGCGCGAGAAGTACGTCGCCTACCTGGCCACGCTCTTCGTCCTGGCCGACCTCGCCCCGGACGCGCAGAGTGCCGCAGCCCAGGCCGCCGAGGTGCTGGCCGTGGAGACCCGGCTGGCCGAGGGGCACTGGGAGCGCGCGGAGACCCGCGACGTGCAGAAGACCTACAACCTCAAGACCCGCGCCGAGCTGGAGGAGCTGGCCTCGGCGGTCGGCTGGGGCACCTGGATCCGCAGCCTCGGCGGTTCGGACGAGACCATCGCCGAGGTCTGCGTCCGCCAGCCGTCCTACCTCGAGCACCTCTCGAAGATCCTCGCCGAGGAGCCGCCCGCGTACTGGAAGGCCTACCTGCGGGCCAAGGTGCTGCGCGCGACCGCGCCCTACCTCACCGACGACTTCGTCGAGACCAACTTCGACTTCTACGGCCGCACCCTGTCCGGCACCCCCGAGCTGCGCGAGCGCTGGAAGCGTGGGGTGGCGTTCGTCGAGGGTGCCGTCGGCGAGGCCGTGGGGCGCGAGTACGTGGCCCGCCACTTCCCGCCGCGCTCCAAGGAGCTGATGGACGCGCTGGTCGACAACCTGCTGCAGGCCTACCGGGAATCCATCGAGCAGCTCGACTGGATGACCGAGGAGACCAAGCAGCGGGCCTACGAGAAGCTCGAGACGTTCCGGCCCAAGATCGGCTACCCGAAGGAGTTCCGCGACTACTCCGCCCTGCAGGTGGTCGAGGGCGACCTGGTCGCGAACGTGCGCGCCGCCTCGGCGTTCGAGACCGACCGCGAGCTGGGCAAGATCGGCTCCCCGGTCGACCGCGACGAGTGGTTCATGCTGCCGCAGACGGTGAACGCCTACTACAACCCCGGCACCAACGAGATCTGCTTCCCGGCCGGCATCCTGCAGCGTCCGTTCTTCGACGCGGACGCCGACCCGGCGGAGAACTACGGCGGCATCGGCGCGGTGATCGGTCACGAGATCGGCCACGGCTTCGACGACCAGGGTGCGCAGTACGACGGCGAGGGCAACCTCAACGACTGGTGGACCGCCGACGACAAGACGGCGTTCGAGAAGAAGTCGCAGGCGCTGGTGGCGCAGTACGACGGCTTCTCCCCGCGTGCGCTGCCCGAGGAGAAGGTCAACGGCCAGCTCACCGTCGGCGAGAACATCGGCGACCTCGGCGGCCTGACCATCGGCTACAAGGCGTTCCTGCTCTCCCTGGGCGAGGAGGAGCCCAGCGACGAGCAGAAGCGCAAGGTGTTCCTCAACTGGGCCTACGTGTGGCGCACCAAGCGCCGCAAGGAGCTGGACCTGCAGTACCTGACCGTCGACCCGCACTCGCCGCCGGAGTTCCGCGCCAACATCGTGCGCAACCTGGACGAGTTCCACGAGCTGTTCGGCACCCAGCCCGGTGACGGGCTGTGGCTCGACCCGGAGGACCGGGTCCGGATCTGGTGAACGCAGTCACTGGCGTGGATGCGTCGATCACCGTCTCCGGGGCTCGGCGCACCTACGAACTGGAGGACCTCTCCCACCTGGTGGCCCTGCACGACGTCAACCTCGAGGTCGAGTCGGGCTCGTTCGTCAGCGTCATCGGGCCCTCGGGGTGCGGCAAGTCGACGTTGCTGCGCGCCGTCGGCGGCCTGGAGCCGCTGGACGCGGGCACGGTGACGGTCTGCGGGCGGACGCCGCAGGAGGTGGCGGCCTCGAAGGGGTTCGGCTTCGTCCCGCAGCAGCCGGCGCTGCTGCCGTGGCTGAGCGTGCTCAAGAACGTCACGCTGCCCGCGAGGGTCAACCGCAAGCACAACCGGGACCCGCTGCCCGACATGGAGCAGCTGCTGGAGCGGGCCGGGCTGGGCGACGTCAAGCACGAGCTGCCCGGTCGGCTCTCGGGCGGGATGCAGCAGCGCACCGCGATCGTGCGCGCCTTCGGGCTGCGTCCCGACGTGATGCTGCTCGACGAGCCGTTCTCCGCGCTCGACGAGTTCACCCGGGAGTCGCTGCAGGGCCAGTTGCTGGACCTGTGGGAGGAGACCCGGTGCACGGTCGTGTTCGTCACCCACTCGATCCTCGAGGCGGTGCGGCTCAGCGACCGGGTGGTGGTGATGGCGGCCCGGCCGGGTCGGGTGGTGGACGTGATCGACGTCGACCTGCCGCGCCCGCGTGACCTGGAGCTGCTCAAGACGCCGGAGTTCCACGCCCTGGAGGCGCGGGTGCGCGACAGCCTGCGGGCTGCCTTCGACGAGCTCCCCCCGCCCGTCACCCAGCGAGGACGAGTCTGATGCCCGCGTTCGAACGTGTCCCCGCACCGCACGCCGACGACGAGGCCTGGCCCTCGGCGCGGCTGGAGGCGGACCCGGCCGCCGTGCGCCGGATCAAGCTCCAACGCCGACTCGCGCTGCTGCACCCGCGGATGTGGCTGCCGTTCACCGTGCTGCTGGTGGTGCTCGGGGTCGCCTGGAACCTGGGCGCCGAGCGGATGCCGTACCTGCTGCCGCCGCTGGGCGACGTCTTCGAGGTGCTGCGCACCGAGCCCGGCTACTTCCTGGAGACCGCCTGGGAGACGCTGAAGGAGGCGCTGCTCGGGCTGCTGATCGGCTTCACGGTGGCCTCGCTGCTGGCCGTGCTGGTGAGTGAGTCGCCGCTGGCTCGCCGGGCGGTGATGCCGCTGGCGGTGGTGCTCAACGTGACGCCGCTGGTGGCGATCGCGCCGGTGCTGGTGGTGGCCTTCGGGTTCGGGATGACGCCCAAGCTGGTGCTCACCTCGTTGATCTGCTTCTTCCCGATCCTGATCAACACCACGGTGGGGTTGCGGGCGGTCTCGCGGCAGACGTTGCAGGTCTTCCAGTCGATGAACGCCTCGCGCGCCGAGGTGCTGCGTCACGTCCGGATACCGAACGCGCTGCCGTACGTGTTCGCGGCGCTGCAGATCGTCTTCCCGCTCTCGGTGATCGGCGCGGTGGTGGCCGAGCTCTCCGCCGCCGGCTCGGCCGCGGGCCTGGGCACGACGATCTCGGTGGCCACCTCGATGAACCGGATGGCGATGGTGTGGGCGGCCATCTTCGTGCTCGCGGTGATGGGTGCGTTGATGCTGCTGGTGGTGACGCTGATCGAGCGCAAGGTCCTGTACTGGCGCGAGCCGGACGAGTGGTGACGGCGCGCTGACCCGCGCCCCACCGGTTCTGGTCGTCGAAACGGCCGTTTCGCGACCAGAACCGGTGGGGCGCGAGGGGCCGGATGGCTCGTCGCGTGACCGGGACCACGCGACGGGGACTGAGATGGGGCCGCCGCCGGCCTGTGCAGGGCGCAGTATTTTCTGCAGTGCGCCCGTCGTCGGACGTTCCCCCCGTTGCAAGGAGAAGCCATGTCTGCCCGTTCCCGCCTCCGCTCCGCCGTCGCCGGCCTCGGTGTGGTCGCCCTGATGGGTGCGCTCGCCGCCTGTGGGGACGACGAGGAGCCGACCGGCGAGCGGGGGTCGGCCATCTCCGCCGAGCGCTGCAAGGCCAACGAGGAGGCCGGCACCGTCACCTACATGTCGGGCTACTACTGGCAGTCCTCCGCCTCGATCCTTGAGGTGATCGCCGCCGACGAGCTCGGCTACTTCGACGACCTCTGCCTCGACGTCGACCTGCAGGCCGGCCCCGGCGACACCACCCAGAACGCCAAGCTGCTGGCGTCGGGCAAGGTCAAGGTCACCGCGCTGAGCCAGCAGGACGTCATCACCAACAACCTCAACGGCGTCAACGTCCAGGGCGTCTCGTCCTACTCCGACGCCGGCCTCGAGGTGCTGCTGACCAACGACGACGTCACCGACCTGGCCCAGCTCAAGGGCAAGAAGGTGGGCCACAAGGGGTGGATCCCGCTCAGCATCACCGCGATGCTCGCCGAGAACGGCGTGCCGCTCGACGACGTGCAGCAGGTCAAGGTCGGCTACGACCCGACCGTGCTCACCCGCGGACAGGTGGACGCCTTGACCGGCTTCATCTCCAACGACGCCAAGCAGCTGCAGGACGCCGGCGAGAAGGTCACCGTCTGGCAGCCCACCACGTTCGGGGTGCCGGACTCGCTCGGCGCGTTCGCGATCAACCCGGCGTTCGGCCAGGAGCACCCCACCGCGGTGGAGGACTTCCTGCGCGCCGCGTTCAAGGCCTACCGCTACTGCGCCGAGGACGCCCACGTCGACGAGTGCATCGGCTTCCAGGGCAAGAAGGCCGGTGCCGACGCCGACCCCGCGCACGAGAAGGACGTGTGGACCACCGAGGTGCAGGTGGTCGCCGACAACCCGCTGCCCGGCAAGTTCGGCTCGGTCGACCTCGCCAACGTCGGCAAGCTGGCCGGCCTGGTCAACGACTTCTGGGGCCAGAAGGTGACCGCGAAGCAGGCTGAGGGCTGGTTCACCAACGAGTTCTCAGGTGCCGTGGTCAACGACAAGAACGAGGTCGTCTGGCCCGCTCCCTGAGCCGGGTCCACCGCCTCCCCGCAGCCGCGACGCCGACCCGGTCGGAGCCGCGGCTGCGGCGGCTCCCGGCCTCGTCGGCACGGCCAGGCCATACTATCCTTTCGAGCCGTTTACGATAGATCCGGAAAGTAATGTGACATTCAACGGTCCGTTGGACAGGATGGCCTTGAACGTTGCCGCCACGCAACGTGCCCGCGCCATTGTGGGTGACGTGGGGGACAGGACGAAGGAAGTGGATTTCATCGTGGGTGTCAAAGTCATCAACACCCTCAGTGACCTGGGACTCGGATTCATCATAAGTGCACCGAACGATGCGGCCATACAGAAGGAGATAGCCGGATTCTCAGATGAAGACCGTGACCGCATAGCGGTTACACTGCTTGCCACCGGTATGTATGTCTCCGAGACCAACACCGCCTTGAACAAGTCGGGATATGCTGTGACAAGTATCCTGCAACGAAGCGCCAATGCTTTGTCAAACAATAAATTGGGCAAATATGAGAATGGAAGAGAAGCATTCTTTTGATAACCGGACCATTGCAGTTCCTTTGCCTCAAAG
>JAZQNT010000438.1:0-7213 GCA_045627505.1 Nocardioides sp. | reverse complement strand
GTGCGCGGTTCCCGGGGCGCACGGAGGGCGCTCGTGGCCCGGGGCAACGGGCGCCGCCGGGGTGGGACGCGGGAGGGCCTTGGTCATGGGGAGGGGTGTCGACCCGCCCTGTCTGCCGGCTGGTCACGGGCGGATCGTGGGTACATGAGCAATCGTCCCCCCTCCACCCCGAAGCGGCCGCCGCGGGCTTACCGGACGGAAGGCGACGGTTTCCTGGAGTGGTATCCCCGTATCGGAACGGCGCTGACCCTGGTGCTGCTCATCCTCCTCGGAGTGGTCATCGGCGCAGCCTTCGGCCTGGTCGTGACGCAGGTGGTCGGGTGGGTCGTCGCGGGCTTGGACGGCAACTTGTGAGCGCGCGCATCGGGCCGTCGCCGGCGCGATGAGCGGTGCGCGTCAGGTCAGGGCGATCCGCAGGCCCTCGTCGGCGAGCAGCACCTCGCCGTCGTAGACCTCACGGGCCGCGGTGCGCGAGGCTTCACGGTCGTTGCCGGGCCAGAAGTGGGTGAGGAGCAGGCGCTTCGCCCCGGCGCCTGCGGCGACCTCGCCGGCCTGCCGGGCCGTCAGGTGTCCGGAGGCCGTCGGGTCCGGGGTCCCAGGGGTCTGCTGGGCGCGGTCGGTGGCCTCGACGATCAGCAGCTCGGCGTCGCGGGCCAGCTCGGGCAGCTGCGGAGCCGGGCCGGTGTCGCCGGTGTACGCCAGCACCAGGCCGTCAGCACTCAGTCGCACGCCGGCATCGGGCACCTGGTGCGGCAGTGTCCAGCTGTCCAGGCGGAAGGGCCCCACCTCGTAGGTCGGGCCGGGGAGCGGGTGCCAGGTGAAGACCTCCTCGATCGCCGCCTTCTCGTCCTGGACGCCCAGCAGCCGCTCGCGGACCCCCTCGGCGGCGTAGAGGGGCAGCTTCGGCGCCGCAGCGCCGCCGAGGGACCTGGCCCGGAACAGCGCGTGCAGGTCGATCATGTGGTCGGCATGGCGGTGGGTGAAGATCCCGGCGTCGAGGTTCTCCGCGGAGAGGGAGCCCAGCGCCTCCAGGAGTCGCGGCGCCGTGGCGTAGCCCAGGTCGAGCACGACGCGGAACCCGTCGTGCTCCAGCAGGTAGCCGCTGCAGGCGCGTCCCGGCTCCGGCCACGCGCCACAGGTACCCAGGACGGTGATTCGGCTGCTCATCCTTCAGGGTTGGCGCGCGCCGGCCTCGATGTCAACGCTGGCGATGAACCCTCGTGCAAAGTCCCGGGCGATGGCACCATGACGTGGGTGGACTCCCAGGTGCAGCACTACCGGACGGGCGACGTCGAGTGCGTCCTCGACATCACGGGTGACGTCGAGGAATGGGTCGCCGATCGCGGGGACGGCCTGGTGCACCTCTTCGTCCCGCACGCCACCGCAGGGATCGCGATCCTGGAGACCGGGGCGGGGTCGGACGACGACCTGCTCGCCGCCCTGGCCGACCTCCTGCCCGCCGACCACCGGTGGCTGCACCGCCACGGCTCGCCCGGCCACGGCCGCTCCCACGTGATGCCGGCGCTGGTGCCGCCGTACGCCAGTGTCCCCGTCTTCGGGGGCCGGCTGGCGCTGGGCACCTGGCAGAGCATCTGCCTGGTGGACCTCAACGTGGACAACCCCGAGCGCGTGGTGCGGTTCTCCTTCCTGGCCGGGTGAGCTTCGCCCGGGCGTGGTTGGCTCCCGGGCGTGGTTGGCGCAGATCGCGTCCGGAGTCCCAGTGACGCGCCGTGTCGACGCGCCTACCGTGGAAGTGGACGGCGCCCGTGCCGCCCATCGCGACCGAGGAGGTCCCGATGTTCCTGTTCGAATCGATTCCTTGGTACTCGTGGGTCATGTGGTGCGTCGTTCTTGGCGCCCTCATCGCCCTCAACGAGGTGACGCGCCGCTGGAAATGGGCCGGGCTCGCCTTCTTCGTGGCGCTGCCGCTGGTGCTGACCGTGTTCGTGTGGCCCACCACGGCCGGCGAAGGGTCGTCCACGGGGACGTGGTTCCACTGGGTGAAGGTGTACTCGGCCATCGCCGGGTGCCTTGGCTTCATGCTGATCCGGTACGTGCCCCGCTTGGCGAAGAACCACTGGATGCTGCTGTTCCCGCCGTTGATCCTGGCCATCAACATCGGCGAGGCCGTCATCCGTGACATCCAGGTGGCGGGCCTCCAGGGCATGCACGACGGCGTCTTCATGGTCGGCGGTCCGTGGAACTACATGAACGCCGCCGCCGGGGTGCTCAACCTGGTCACCATCTGCGGCTGGGCCGGCATCATCGTCTCGCGCGACCGGTCCAAGGACATGGTCTGGCCGGACATGATGTGGTTCTGGATCATCGCCTACGACCTGTGGAACTTCGCCTACGTCTACAACTGCGTGGGTGATCACTCCTTCTACGCCGGCGCGGCCCTGCTCATCTCCTGCACCATCCCCGCCTTCTTCATCAAGCGGGGCGCCTGGCTGCAGCACCGCGCGCACACGCTGGCCCTGTGGATGATGTTCACGATGGCGGTGCCGTCGTTCGTGACTTCGTCGCGCTTCGCTGTCGAGTCGTCGCACGACGAGACCGCACTGTTCGTGGTCTCGGCGCTGTCGCTGGTGGCCAACATCGCCGTCGCGGTCTACCAGGTGCGCACCATCGTCAGGTTGCGCCGCAACCCGCTGCGCGACGAGCTGTACACCGAGCTCCGCCCGTACCGCGAGGTGCGCGCCAAGAACCTCCCCGACGAGTCACCCCGCGGCCAGGGGGTCCGGGAAACGGGCCAGGTGTTCCCCGCCTGACACCGCCCGCCCGCCGATCCGCTCGGGGCCCATGACTCCCCGAAAGGGCCAAAGGTCTCTGGTCGGGACCGGGCGGTCCCCCAAGGGTCGAGGTAGGCCTGTTTCGCACGCCCCTGACAGGGGCGTGCATCCGAGCCGGACCGATCGAGTCTCAATCAGCGCGGAGGTCACACTGTGGTGCACTGCAATGAACCACACCGCCAAGGACCACTGCTTCGGTCGCAACCTGGATCTCGAGTTCTCGTACCACAAACGGTCACCATCACCTCCGCGGAACCACCCCTTCCCCTTCACGATGGTGAACGACCTGGCGACCCACCGCGCCATCATCGGGATGACGACCGTGGCCGACGGCTACCCCCTCTACTACGACGCGACCAACGAGAAGGGGCTGAGCATGGCGGGGCTCAACTCCTCCGAGAACGCCGACGACAAGCCCGAGGAGCCCGGGAAGGACAACGCGAGCATGTCGACCGCCCAGCCCGAGAGCCAGTTCTCCGGGGCGGCCTCGGAGCCGTCGGCCTGCCGGGCGACCTCTCCTCGATGTCCCGCTTCGTGAAGGCCACGTTCACCGCGATGAACTCGATGTCGGGCGACTCCGAGTCCGAGGCGATCAGCCAGTTCTTCCACATCCTCGGGTCCGTCGCCCAGCAGCGGGGCTGCGCCGAGGTGGGGGACAGGTACGAGACCCACCATCTACTCGTCGTGCTGCAACACCGACAAGGGCATCTACTACTGCACGACGTACGAGAACAGTCAGATCACCGCGGTCGACATGCATCCGCTGATCACCGGGCAGCAGATCCTGGCGCGGAACTAGCCATGGTGGGGGTGCTTCTCAGTTCCTCGGAGGCCCCGCGGGCCAGGCCCGTGAGGTGCAGGACCCGCGCACCAGACTTGAGCCGCCGCTCCGGACGAATCGCCTGAGATGGACGAGGCAGCAGCTCCCCGCCGGTCGGTGGGCACGCTCGGGCTGACCTTCGTCGCGGTCGGGGGCGTGGTCGGATCCGGACTGCTGTTCGCCCCGCTGCTGGCGGCACAGCAGGCCGGGCCCGCGGCCATTCTCGCGTGGCCGATCGCGGGCCTGATGCTGATCACCGTCGCACTGGTCTATGCCGAGCTCGCCGCGATGCTGCCCGTGGTCGGCGGCCTCGGGCTCTTGCCGACGTACAGCCACGGGCGAGGGGTGGGCATCGCGATCAGCTGGGTGGCGTGGGTCGGCTACGTGACGGCCGCGCCGATCGAGACCCAGGCCATGTTGGAGTACGCCAGCAACGAGCCGGGCTTCGACTGGCTCTTCGTCGCGGAGGCCTCGTCCAACGGGCAAAGTGCCCTGAGCCTGCCGGGAATCGTGGCAGCCACCGTCCTGTTGGCTGCGTTCACCGGGCTCAACGCCTACGGAGTGGCTCTGTTCACCCGGATCAACACCGCGCTCACCTGGGTGAAGCTGCTCGTTCCGGTGGTCATCGCGGTCGCGTTGCTCACCCAGTTCTCCACCGCACCGATCCGCGAGACCGGCTTTGCTCCCGAAGGAGCCGCCGGGGTGATGAGTGCCATCACCACGGGGGGTGTCGTCTTCGCCTTCCTGGGTTTCCGGCACGCCCTGGATCTCGCCGGCGAGGCGCGTCGCCCCCAGGTGACGATCCCGGTTGCCCTGGTCGGAGGGATCCTCATCTGCACGGTGCTCTTCACGCTTCTCCAGGTGGGATTCATCGGGGCCGTCAACCCGGACGACCTGGGAGGTGGCTGGGCGGGCCTCAACCAGGGCGGCGTGAACGGACCGCTGGCCGGGCTCCTCGCCGGTCTGGGCATGGCAGCGCTGGCGAACCTGGTGGTGGCCGACGCGGTGCTCGGTCCCTTCGGCGCAGGCCTGGTCTCCACCGCCTCCACCGGTCGGCTCGCGGTGGCCGTGGCCCAGAACGGTCTCTTCCCACGTGCGGTGTCGGCCTTCACCCGGCGCGGCGTCCCGATGCGGGCGATGACGTTGAACCTCGTGGTCGGGGTGGTGCTGCTCGTCGTGTTCCGGGACGGGTGGTCGGAGCTCCTCGCGTACAACTCCGGCGCCATCGTGCTGTCCATGTGCCTCGGACCGGTCAGCGTGCTCGCGCTGCGCCGCCAGGTCCCTGACCGGCGACGGCCGTTCCGGCTGCACGTGGTGTCGGTCCTGGCCCGGATCGCCTTCGTCGTGATCTCCCTGATCATCTACTGGACCGGGTGGGACACGATGATCAAGCTGACCATCCCGATCGCCGTCGGGGTCGCCGTGCTCGTGTGGCGCATCGTGCGTCAACCCATGCTCCGCGGTTCCCTGGAGCTGAGGTCGCTCACCTGGCTCGGCCCCTACTACGCCGGCCTGCTGGTGCTCACCTTCCTCGGAAGGTTCGGAGGTGGCCGCGAGGTACTGCCCAACGGGGTCGACACGGTCGCGGTGGCCGTCTTTGCGTTGGTGCTGCTCGAGTGGGGCGTACGCTCCGCCCTGCCCGCCAGCCGGGCAGCAGCACTGGTCGCCGAGGTGCCGGAGTACAGGGCGGGGGGAGACCGATGACATCCCGGTCACCTGGCGGCGAGCAGTTCTACGCCTGTTGGTGGACCATCGATGGCCGCTGACCCGCCCGCCGCTCCATGGCCGTTGGACCAGTGCGCCCGAACCGCGAGGTGCTCGACGCGAACGCTCCCGCCGAGTCGCCGGCGGTTCTGACCGGCACGCGGTGGGTTGGACTCGGGCCGTGTCAGCCGGCGAGGTGGTTGATGCTGTTGGCGTAGAGCCGGCTGTCCTTGCGGGTCACGGTGATGAAGGAGTACGTGCCGATCTCGTGGGGGGCGCCCGCGAGATCGACCCAGACGCCGCAGCCAGCACTGCCCTTGCCGTGGCTGTAGGAGCGGTAGTACTCGTGCTTGGCGGTCATGCACTTGTGGTCGAAGCGCCAACGCGTCGTGGTCGCGGGGCGCTCCTGCTGCGCATTCCACATCTTGTAGTGCTTGACCACCTTCGTGGACGCGTGCTTCCGCATTGACGTGTACTTGCGCTGCTTGCCGAGCCTGTGGACCTTCCTGAGGAATGCCCGCGCCTCCGCCTTGCTGACCGCCTTCGGCGCGCGTGCCTCCGCGACGGCCACCTTCGCTACGGCCACCTCCGTGACTGTGACTGTGCCCCGGGCGGCCCGGTGATCACCGTGATGGACGACTCTCGCAGACCCCCGGCGCGGCGGCGCCGGCGACTGACGTTGGACGGGCACGCTCTCCCGCATGAGCGACGAATGGGAGTACCGGCCACTCTCGGAGCGTGAAACGCCGGGGGAGGCCGCCATGCGGACCAGGCTGGACCCGGGTGTGCTCGAGGTCGTGGGCACGGTTGCCATCTGCGACGTCGACCACACCCCGACCGAGAACGTCCTGCCCAGCATCAGCATGAGCATCACCCAGTGCGTCCAGCTCGTGGACGGCTCCCTGCTCCGCCTCGCCATGGACCGGGGCTACACCTCCGTGCACCACGGGCCCGAGGGCGAGGAGGTCTCCTGGCAGCGCCCCCTGGCCGAGGTGGTCAAGGAGGTCCTGGACCTGGTGCGTGCGGACGACCCCGACGACCCCACGGCCCATCCGTGGGAGGAGCTCGCCGAGGCCGCCCGCCTGCGCGGCGTTGAGGTTGATGCGCAGACGCTGAGCGCCCTGCCGTACCGGGTGGTGCTCACGGCTGAGGCCGTCGCGACGTTCGTGGGCTGACCCGCGAGGTTGCCGGTAGCGCAGCCGAGGCGTCGACCGGGCGGTCACGCCCCGGGGGTGAAGGCGACCTTCGTCCAGCCGCTCTCGCGCCGGTCGAAGGTGGCGTAGGCGTCGATGGCGGACACGAGCGGTTCGTCCTGCGTGAGGACGGTGGTCGGGTCGATGGCCCCGGTCCGCACGAGGTCGAGCAGCCGCGGCACGTAACGCCGGTGGTTGCAGTTGCCGGCCTTGACGGTGAGGTTCTTGCCCATCGCCGCGCCGATCGGGAACGAGCTCAGCTGCGGCGGATAGACGCCGATGATCCCGATCGTGCCTGCCTTCGCCACGGCCTCGACTGCCCATCGGAGTGCCTGGGAGGGGGCGTCGCCGGGCACCCAGGTGTCGCCGTCGGGCGCCCGCTCCGGGGCCACCTGGTCGCGCTCGGCCTCGAAGGAGTCCGAATCCTCGCCGGCCTGCTCGGCGGCGGGTCCGCGCTTGGGCCGTTGGGCGTCGACGCCCACCGCGTCCACCACCCGGTCGACGCCCACACCGCCCGTGAGCTCCTGGACGACCGCGACGGGATCCTCGGTGTTGAAGTTGATCGCTTCCGCACCGCGGGCGCGTGCCTGGGCCAGCCCTCCTATGGAGGATTGGCAGATTGAGAAGATGTTCGGTCATGTGCCTGCAGATAAGTTCCGCGTGCATGACTGGCGCAACGACGTGGTTACAGTTGGTGAAGTTCC
>JAZQNT010000437.1:0-3727 GCA_045627505.1 Nocardioides sp. | reverse complement strand
CACCGCGGTGTGTGCGCGCGACGTGGTGGCGCCGCCGATCAGCAGCGGGATGTCGAAGCCCTGACGCTGCATCTCCGAGGCCATGGTGACCATCTCGTCGAGCGAGGGCGTGATCAGCCCGGACAGACCGATGATGTCGGCGCCGACCTGCTTCGCGGTGTCGAGGATCTTCTGGGCGGGCACCATCACGCCGAGGTCGATCACCTCGTAGTTGTTGCACTGCAGGACCACGCCGACGATGTTCTTGCCGATGTCGTGGACGTCGCCCTTGACCGTGGCCATCACGATGGTGCCGTTGGTGTCGGACTGGGACAGGGAGGGATCCGCCGCCTTCTCCTCCTCGATGAACGGGATCAGGTAGGCGACGGCCTTCTTCATCACGCGGGCCGACTTCACCACCTGGGGCAGGAACATCTTGCCGGCACCGAAGAGGTCACCGACCACGTTCATGCCGCTCATGAGCGGACCCTCGATGACCTCGATGGGCCGTCCACCGCGCTCGGCGATCTCCGCGCGCAGCTCCTCGGTGTCCAGCTCGACGTGGGCATCAATGCCCTTCACCAGCGCGTGGGTGATGCGCTCCGCCACGGGCAGGGTGCGCCACTCGTCCACCGACTCGTCCACCTCGCCCTTGGCGCGGTTGAACTCCTCGGCGATCTCGAGCAGACGCTCGGCTGCGTCGGGACGACGGTTGAGCACCACGTCCTCGATCCGGTCGCGCAGGCGCTCGTCCACCTCGTCGTAGACGACCAGGGCGCCGGCGTTCACGATTCCCATCGTCAGACCTGCATGGATGGCGTGGTACAGGAAGACCGCGTGGATGGCCTCGCGCACCGGGTTGTTGCCGCGGAAGGAGAAGGAGACGTTGGAGATGCCACCCGAGACCAGGGCGCCGGGGAGGTTCTGCTTGATCCAACGGGTGCCCTCGATGAAGTCGAGGCCGTACGAGGCGTGCTCCTCGATGCCGGTCGCGACCGCGAAGACGTTGGGGTCGAAGATGATGTCCTCGGCCGGGAACCCGACCTCGTCCACCAGGATCCGGTAGGCGCGCTCGCAGATCTGCTTGCGACGCTCGAGGGAGTCAGCCTGTCCGTCCTCGTCGAAGGCCATGACGACGACCGCCGCGCCGTAGCGGCGGCACAGGCGTGCGTGCTCGCGGAATGCCTCCTCGCCCTCCTTCATGGAGATCGAGTTGACGATCGGCTTGCCCTGCACGCACTTGAGCCCGGCCTCGATGACCTCCCACTTGGACGAGTCCACCATCAGCGGGACGCGGGAGATGTCGGGTTCGGCGGCGATCAGCTTGACGAAGCGATCCATCGCGGCGACGCCGTCGATCATGCCCTCGTCCATGTTGACGTCGATGACCTGCGCGCCGTTCTCGACCTGCTGCAGGGCCACCGAGAGGGCGGTGTCGTAGTCGCCGTCCTTGATCAGCTTGCGGAAGCGGGCCGACCCCGTGATGTTGGTGCGCTCGCCGACGTTGACGAAGAGGCTGTCGGGGGTGATGTTGAAGGGCTCCAGGCCAGAGAGGCGCATCGCCGGAGAGACCTCCGGGACGAGGCGCGGGGCCTTGCCCGCGACCGCCTCGCCCAGGGCTGCGATGTGGGCCGGGGTGGTGCCACAGCACCCGCCGACCAGGTTGACCAGCCCGGCCTCGGCGAACTCCCCCACCACGGCGGCGGTCTGCGAGGGGAGCTCGTCGTACTCACCGAACGCGTTCGGCAGCCCGGCGTTGGGGTAGACCGAGACGAAGGTGTCGGCGATCCGCGAGAGCTCGGCCACGTAGGGACGCATCTCCGCGGCCCCCAGTGCGCAGTTGAGGCCGATCAGCAGCGGCCTGGCGTGCCGCACCGAGTTCCAGAAGGCTTCGGTGGTCTGCCCGGACAGGGTGCGGCCGGACGCGTCGGTGATGGTGCCGGAGATGATCACCGGCCACCGACGTCCCCACTCCTCGAAGAGGGCGTCCACGGCGAAGATCGCCGCCTTCGCGTTCAGGGTGTCGAAGATCGTCTCGATGATGAGCAGGTCGGCGCCACCGTCGAGGAGGCCCCGGGCGGCGGTGTCGTAGGCGGCCACCAGCTCGTCGAAGGTGATGTTGCGGGCCGCGGGGTCGTTGACGTCCGGCGAGATGGACGCGGTCCGCGTGGTGGGGCCGATGGCGCCCGCGACGTAGCGAGGACGGCTGGGGTCGGCGGCCTCGATCCGGTCGCACTCGGCGCGAGCCAGCTCCGCGGAGACCCGGTTGACCTCGTAGGCGAGGTCGGCCATGTCGTAGTCGCTGAGAGAGACCGCGTTCGCGTTGAACGTGTTGGTCTCGATGATGTCGGCGCCGGCCTCGAGGTACTCGCGGTGGATCCCGGCGATGATCTGCGGCTGGGTGAGGGAGAGCAGGTCGTTGTTGCCCTGGACGTCCATGTGCCAGTCGGCGAAACGCTGGCCCCGGTAGCCGGCCTCGTCGGGGCGGTCACGCTGGATGGCGGTACCCATCGCCCCGTCGATCAGCATGATCCGCTCCCGGAGCGACGCCGTCAGGGCGTCGGTGCAGTCGGGACGGTGCTGGGGGGCGCTTTCAGCGGGCACGGGGCTCCTCAAGGTACGGCGGACCAGTCTCCTGTGAACCCACGGTAGGCACCTGGTCCGACCAGTGGACAACCATTCCGAATCGTGACACCCGCGGCGGTGACGCAGGAAATCCCGGGACGACCTAGGCTCGTGAGTGTGATGGAGATCGATGCACTGACCGAGTTGGTTGATCCGGTCGTGCTGCTCGGGTTCGAAGGTTGGAACGACGCAGGCGACTCGGCGTCCTCCCTGCTCGCGCACCTGCACGACGCGTGGGATGCCACCGTGGTGGCCGAGATCGACCCCGAGTCCTACTACGACTTCCAGGTGAATCGCCCGGTGGTGAGCGAGGTGGACGGCCGTCGCACCCTGACGTGGCCCGGCGCCCGGATCTCGGTGGCCTCGCCCCCCGACTTCCCGCGCGACGTCATCCTGGTCACAGGTATCGAGCCCAACATGCGGTGGCGCGGCTTCGTCACGGAGATCCTGCAGGCCTGCGAGGACCTGGGGGCAACCCTCATGGTGACGCTGGGGGCACTGCTGGCCGACACGCCGCACACCCGCCCCATCCCGGTCACCGGCAGCGCCATGGGGCGCGACGACGGGGAGCGGATGGGTTTCGAGCCGCCCAACTACGAGGGACCCACCGGCATCCTCGGCGTCATCCAGGACGCCTGCCTGCAGCTGCAGCTCCCCTGCGTCTCGTTCTGGGCCGCCGTGCCGCACTACGCGTCGCAGCCTCCCTGCCCCAAGGCCAGCCTCGCCCTCCTGGGCCGCCTTGAGGACCTGTTCCACACGCCGTTGCCGCTGGGAGAGCTGCTTGAGGAGGCCCGTGCCTGGGAACGTGGCGTGGGGGCCCTGATCAGTGACGACGAGGAGATCGCCGACTACGTCCGGCAGCTGGAGGAGAGCCAGGACGCCGCCGATCTCCCCGAGGCGAGCGGTGAGGCCATCGCCCGCGAGTTCGAGCGCTACCTGAAGCGCCGCGACGACCAGGAGTGACTCGAAGACCGGTGACTCAGCGACCGGTGACTCGAAGACCCGTGGCGTCCGTCACCGGACCGGCTGTGTCTGGTCGGCGGTCTGGTCGGCGGTCTTGCGCGGGCACTACACCGACGTAGCACAGGTCCGAGCCCCGCACGGGCCGGCCCCTTCACGTCCC
>JAZQNT010000436.1:0-5146 GCA_045627505.1 Nocardioides sp. | reverse complement strand
AGTCCGCACCGCCGGCCCTGATCAGCGGGGGCGAGGGCGTCAATGTCCCCACCGGGGGGGAGGGGGGTGAGCTCGTCCTCGACCGCACCCCGTTCTACGCCGAGTCCGGCGGCCAGGCCGCCGACGCCGGCCGCATCGAGTTCGACGGCGGCGTGCTGGAGGTGCTGGACGTCCAGCGTCCGGTGCGCGGCCTCGTCTCGCACCAGGTGCGTGTCCTGGAGGGCGAGCTGCCCGCCGACGCACGCGGACTCCTGGCCAAGGTCGACCCCGAGTGGCGTCTGGGCGCGCGTCAGGCGCACTCCGGCACCCACGTGATCCACGCCGCGCTCCGCGAGGTGCTCGGCCCCACCGCCCTGCAGGCCGGTTCCTACAACCGCCCCGGCTACCTGCGTCTCGACTTCGGTTGGACCCAGGCGCTCACCCCGGAACAGCTCAAGGACATCGAGAACGTCTCCAACGAGGCGCTGCGGGCCGACCTGCCGGTGGGATGGCAGTACATGACCCTCTCCGAGGCCAAGGAGTGGGGCGCGATCGCGCTCTTCGGCGAGACCTACGACGACACCAAGGTGCGGGTCGTCGAGATCGGCGGCCCGTGGTCGCGCGAGCTCTGCGGTGGTACGCACGTCTCGCACTCCGCCCAGATCGGCACCCTGGCCGTCACCGGTGAGGCCTCCGTCGGGTCCGGCAACCGCCGCATCGAGGCATTCACCGGTATCGAGGGCTTCCGCTACCTGGCCAAGGAGCGCGACGTCGTCAGCAACCTGACCACGATGCTCAAGACCCAGCCCGACGACCTCGTCGGCCGTGTCGCCGACCTGGTCGAGAAGCTCAAGCAGACCGAGAAGGAGCTGCAGAAGCTGCACACCGCCCAGCTGCTCGCCGGCGCCGGACAGTTCGCCGCGGACGCGGTGGACGTCAACGGAGTCCAGGTGGTCGCCCGGCGCGTCGACGGGGCCAGCGGCGGGGACGTCCGCACCCTGGCCACCGACATCCGGGCCCGCCTCGCTGCGGGACGTCCGGGCGTGGTGGTGCTCCTCGGCGTCGCCGACGGGAAGGTGGCGGTGCTCGCCGCCACCAACGAGGAGGCGCGTGCTCTCGGACTCTCGGCCAACGACCTCGTGCGGGCCACCGGTCCGCACATCGATGGCAAGGGTGGCGGCAAGCCCGACATGGCGCAGGGCGGTGGCACCGAGGTGTCCGGCGTGGACGCGGCCCTGGCGGCTGTGAACGCCGAGGTCGCCCGCGTGGTCGGCGGCTGACATGAGGTTCGGAGTCCGCGTCGGCGTCGATCCGGGTGACGCCCGGGTCGGCGTCGCGCGGAGCGACCCGTCCGGGTTCCTGGCCACCCCGGTGGAGACGGTGCCCCGTGGCAGGGGCGACGTGCGACGGGTGGCGCGGATCGTCGCGTCCGAGGAGGCGGTCGAGGTGGTCGTCGGGCTGCCGCGCAACCTCAAGGGCAAGGAGACCCCATCCACCACCAAGGCCCGCGAGTTTGCCCAGGCCCTGGCACGGAAGGTAGCTCCGGTCCCGGTGCGGCTCGTCGACGAGCGGCTGTCCACGGTCACGGCCGAGTCGATGCTCCGGGAACAGGGACGCAAGGGCCAGAAGCGCAGACAGGTGGTCGACCAGGTAGCGGCCGTCGTCATCCTCCAGCACGCCTTGGACGTCGAGCGCACGAGCGGCTCGGAGCCCGGTTCATTGGTCGTGGTGCAGGATGAGGTCGATCCGGCGCAGGCAACGGCGCAGTCGGAGAGATCACCGGAGCTCTGAGACGAGTTCCCAGGACAGCGGTCCCCAGGGGCTGGAAGGCAAGGGTGGCACACAGTGAGTGAACACAGAAGCGCCACGGCAGCTGCTCGGGGCGGGGCGAGGCGATCCCACAAGCGGCGTCGCAACCCGGCAGGGCTGATCGCGGTCATCGCGATCCTGGCACTGTTCGCCGGTGCGCTCTACTGGGGTGCCTCCACGGCGGTGGGGCGATTCCAGGGGCCGGACGACTACACGGGGCCGGGCACCGGAGAGGTTCTCTTCCAGGTCGAGGAGGGTGACACGGCGACCGCGATCGGGCGAGGGCTGGCCGATGAGGACGTGGTCGCCTCCGTGGAGGCGTTCATCGAGGCGGCCAAGGCCGACCCTGCCTCCGCGGGCATCCAGGTGGGCTTCTACCGCCTGAAGGCACAGATGAGTGCCGAGCAGGCGCTCGCGGTGCTCGTCGACCCCGTGAACCTGGTGAAGAACGCCGTCACCGTGCCCGAGGGACTCCGGGTCAAGGACGTGCTGGCGCTCCTGGGGGAGAAGACCGAGTTCGACGTCGAGGAGTACCGCGCAGCGCTCAAGGACCCGGCTCTCGGGCTGCCGAGCTGGGCCGGGGACAACGCGGAGGGCTACTTGTTCCCCGCCACCTACCAGGTCCTGCCCGAGGACCAGCCCGTCGACATCCTCCAGAAGATGGTCGACAGGTGGCACCTCGCGGCGGAGGAGGCAGCGCTGGAGAGCAGTGCCTCCGGGCTCGGACGCAGCCCCGCGGAGATCATGGTCATCGCCTCGTTGATCCAGGCCGAGGGGCGCGGCGACGACATGCCCAAGGTCTCGCGCGTGATCTGGAACCGGCTCGACGGCCCGGGCACCAAGCGCGGCACCCACGGCCTCCTGCAGGTGGACGCCGCGGTGAACTACGCGCTCGACCAGCGGGGGACCACGGAGATCACCGACGCGCAGAAGCAGTCGGTGGCGGACTCGCCGTACAACACCTACACGCAGGTCGGGCTCCCGCCCGGCCCGATCAACAACCCCGGGCACGAGGCGATCGACGCTGCCACCCACCCGGCTGAGGGCGACTGGTACTACTACGTCACCGTCGACCTCGCCACCGGCGAGACCAAGTTCGCCAAGGACCACGACGAGTTCCTGGCGTACAAGAGTGAGTACAAGTCCTACTGCGAGCGTTCGGAGCGTTGTTGATGAGCAGGACCGTCTGCGGCGTCCTCGGTGATCCGATCGCACACTCGCTCTCGCCGGTCCTGCACCGGGCCGGGTACGAGGCGCTCGGTCTGGACTGGAGCTACGACGCGCACCGGGTGCCGTCGGGCGGTCTCCCCGAGTTCCTGGCCGGCCTGGACGGACGGTGGCGGGGCCTGTCCCTGACGATGCCGCTCAAGCGGGAGGCGGTCGCGTTGGTCGACACGCTCACCGATCGCGCTCGCCGCGCCGGCGCTGTCAACACGCTGGTCCTCGCCGAAGCCGCGGACGGGGTCTCCGTCCACGGGGACAACACCGACATTCCCGGCGCAGCGCGTGCCGTCACCGAACGCAGTGACCGGCCCCTGCGTTCCGCGACCATCCTCGGAGGAGGGGCAACCGCGACATCGGTTGGCCTGGCGCTGGCAGAGCTCGGGGTCGAGCGCGTCGACCTGCTCGTGCGTACCCCCGGGCGCGCAGCCGAGACGGTCGAGGTGTTGCGCGGAGGTCCCACACCGCTCGAGGTGAGTGTGGGTCTGCTCAGCGACCCGGTGGAGCCCGGAGACGTGGTGGTCTGCACGATCCCCGCCTCTGCGCAGAACCCCGAGCTGGTCGAGCGTCTGGCCTCGGCGCCGGTGCTCTTCGACGTCATCTACGACCCGTGGCCCACGCCGCTGGCCGCTGCTGCTCAGGGTGCGGTCGTGTCCGGACTGGACCTGCTGGTCCACCAGGCGGCGGTCCAGTTCACGCTCTTCACCGGTCAGGAGGCGCCCCTGGAGGCCATGCGCCGGGCCGGCGACGAGGCGCTCGCCGCCCGCCACGGCGCGCGGAGCCAGCGGTGAGCGTTTCCGCGGTGGCCCTGGGGCTGGCCGCGTGCGGTGCCGCGGGCGCTGGAGTCCCGGCGCTGGTCCGCGCGATCCCGGAACCGGAGCCCGCGGACGGCCCGATCACCGTCGAGCCCGCTGCAGTGTCCGAGCACGGAACCGATCATGTCGCGAGGACGGCTGCGGCGCAGAGCGTGGACGAGGGTTCCAACTGCGGTGGGAAGGCCGCGAGCGCTGCCACCCGGACTGACGCCGAAGTGGCCACCGCACCCCAGGACGAGCCCAAGAGCCTCTACGCAGACCTGGGTGCGCGGCGCGGTCTCGGGGTCCGGGCGATGCTCCTGTCGGGGCTCGCCGGGGCCCTGGTGGCGTGGAGCCAGGGGTGGTCCTGGACGCTGCTGGTGCTGCTGCCCCTGGTGCCGGTGATGGTGGCCCTCGCCGTGGTCGACTGGAACACCCGGCTGTTGCCGACCTGGGTGATCAGGCCCACGTACTACCTGACCGTCGCACTGGTGCTCGTCGCCGGATTGGCCGCCGGTGACGCGGGGGCGGTCATCCGTGCCGCGGCGGGCTGGCTGGTCCTGGGCGCGCTCTACGGGCTGCTGTGGTTCGTCAACTCCGGCGGACTCGGGTACGGCGACGTCCGACTCAGTGGGGTGCTCGGGCTGGCCGGTGGATTCGTCGGCTGGGCGGAGCTGCTCACCGGCGCCTGGAGCGCGTTCCTCCTGGGCGGGGTGATCGGCGGGGTGCTGGCGCTGCTCAAGGTGGTCGACCGCAAGGCGGTGCCCTTCGGCCCCTTCATGGTGCTGGGGGCGTTGGTCGGCCTGCTGGTGGGTCCGGGGGTCGGTGCGTCCCTCGGGTAGGTGCGACCGCTCGGCCCGTGAACGGGGTCGGCGTCTCGAAGCACCCCCGAGGTGACGTGGGACATGAGGGCTCGTGGGAGAATGCTTCCCATGCTTCGTTGGCTCACTGCGGGTGAATCCCATGGTCCTTCACTGGTCGCGATCCTCGAGGGTCTCCCTGCGCACGTGCAGGTGACCACCGAGGACATCAATGACTCCTTGGCGCGCCGTCGTCTCGGCTACGGCCGTGGCGCCCGGATGAAGTTCGAGCAGGATGTCGTGACCATCAACGGCGGCGTCCGCCACGGGGAGACCCTCGGTGGACCGGTGGCGATCACGGTGGGCAACACCGAGTGGCCCAAGTGGGAACAGGTCATGTCCTCCGACCCCGTCGACCCCGACGTGCTCGCCTCGTCGGCGCGCAACGCGAAGCTGACCCGCCCCCGCCCCGGCCATGCCGACCTTGCCGGCATGCAGAAGTACGACTGGGACGAGGCCCGCCCGATCCTCGAGCGTGCCTCT
>JAZQNT010000435.1:0-7243 GCA_045627505.1 Nocardioides sp. | reverse complement strand
CGGCATTGTCGAAGTGGTACGCCGCGGGATTCTTGACGTACACGGGGATGTTGTCGTGTTTGGCCGCGCTGGACGTGGACGTTGACCAGCCGGGTGTCGGCGGCGTGCCGGTAGCCCCAGACCTCCTCCAGGAGGACCTCGCGGGTGAAGACCTGCCACGGCTTGCGGGCGAGGCAGACGAGGAGGTCGAACTCGAGGGGCGTGAGGTTGATCTCCGTACCCTCGCGTGTGACCTGGTGCCCCGGGACGTCGATGCTCAGGTCTCCGACGGTGAGCGTCTCCGACTCCGGGGAGTCGAAGCGGCGTACGCGGGCACGGATGCGCGCGACGAGCTCCTTGGGCTTGAACGGCTTGACGACGTAGTCGTCGGCGCCGCTCTCCAGCCCCAGCACCACGTCGACGGTGTCGCCCTTCGCGGTGAGCATGACGATCGGCACGCCGGACTCGGCGCGGATCTCCTTGCACACGTCGATGCCGTCCTTGCCGGGCAGCATCAGGTCCAGCAGGACGACGTCGGGGCGGTAGTCCCGGAACGCCGGGACCGCCTGGTCCCCTCGGGTGACCATGCGAGAGTCGAAACCCTCCTGACGCAGGACGATGGTCAACATCTCCGCCAAGGAGGCGTCGTCATCGACGACCAGGACGCGCCCGCGCGTGCGGGCGTCCTGGTGTGCCTGTGTCATGTCGGCCATTGTGTCAGCAACACGGTCCCCGAGGAGGACTCTCAGTAGCGGTAGTGGTCGGGCTTGAACGGACCCTCGGCGTCGATGCCCAGGTAGTCGGCCTGGTTCGACGTGAGCGTCGTCAGGTTGACGCCCAGGCTCGCGAGGTGGAGACGGGCGACCTCCTCGTCGAGGTGCTTGGGCAGCACGTAGACACCGACCGGGTACTCCTCGGTCTTGGTGAAGAGCTCGATCTGCGCCAGGACCTGGTTGGTGAAGGAGTTCGACATCACGAACGACGGGTGGCCGGTGGCGTTGCCCAGGTTCATCAGGCGACCCTCGGAGAGGATGATCACGGCGTTGCCGGTCGGGAACGTGAACAGGTCGACCTGCGGCTTGACGTTCTTGCGAACCACGCCGTCCCACGACTCGAGGCCGGCCATGTCGATCTCGTTGTCGAAGTGACCGATGTTGCCGACGATCGCGTTGTGCTTCATCCGCGACATCTGCTCGGCCGTGACGACGTCCTTGTTGCCGGTCGCGGTGATCACGATGTCGGCCACGCCCAGGACGTTGTCGAGGGTGTCGACCTGGTAGCCGTCCATCGCGGCCTGCAGGGCGCAGATCGGGTCGATCTCGGTGACGATCACCCGCGCACCCTGACCGCGCAGCGACTCGGCGCAGCCCTTGCCGACGTCTCCGTAGCCGCAGACCACGGCGACCTTGCCGCCGATGAGGACGTCGGTGGCGCGGTTGATGCCGTCGATCAGCGAGTGACGGCAGCCGTACTTGTTGTCGAACTTCGACTTGGTGACCGAGTCGTTGACGTTGATGGCCGGGAAGAGCAGCGAGCCTTCCTTCATCATGTCGTAGAGGCGGTGCACACCGGTGGTGGTCTCCTCGGTGACGCCCTTGATCTCGGCGGCGATGTTGGTCCAACGGTCCGAGGACTCGGCCAGCGACTTCGCGACCACCTCGAAGACGATGCGCTCCTCGACCGAGCCGGCCTGGGCCGGGTCGGGGGCCACGCCGGACTTCTCGGCCGCGACGCCGAGGTGGACGAGCATGGTGGCGTCGCCGCCGTCGTCCAGGATCATGTTGGGACGCTCGCCGTTGGGCCAGACCAGGATCTCCTGGGTGCAGGCCCAGTACTCGTCCAGGGTCTCGCCCTTCCAGGCGAAGACCGGGACGCCAGCAGGCGCGTCGACGGTGCCCTCGGGCCCGACGACGACCGCGGCGGCGGCGTGGTCCTGGGTGGAGAAGATGTTGCAGGAGGCCCAGCGCACCTCGGCGCCCAGGGCGACCAGGGTCTCGATCAGGACTGCGGTCTGGATGGTCATGTGCAACGAGCCGGCGATCCGGGCACCCGCCAGCGGCTTCGAGTCGCCGTAGCGCTCGCGCATGGCCATCAGGCCCGGCATCTCGTGCTCAGCCAACTGGATCTCGGTGCGACCGAAGTCGGCAAGGCTGAGGTCTGCGACCTTGTAGTCCATCACTACCCCTCATCGGTGTGTGTCGTCCGGGCGCGAAGGAGGCGCCCCGACCCTCCAAGGCGAGACTAGGACCGAGCGCCGACGTTCACGCAATCGCGACGCTGGGTGATACGGGGCCCCGGACGAGGCGGGGACGCCGCTGGAGCGAGCGGCTCAGGTCGGGTCCGTGCCACCGGCACGGTGGCCCCCGTCGTCCAGCGTCTCGTGGCCCTTCCCGTGGTCATCTCCGTGACCCTCGCCGTGACCGATGCCCAGCTTCGCGGTCACCGCCACGACCACCGCTCCGACCAGGAGGCCCACCACCGCGGAGCAGACCGTGTTCGCGATCCACCCGAGGGCGGCGGGGGCGAACCCCACGGCGTGCTCCACCTCGTGCTCGAGGTCGTGGACCAGCGAGTACGGAGCGTGCCAGCCCAGCTCGTCCGCCCCGACCAACAGGATGTGCCCACCGACCCAGAGCATCGCGACGGTGCCGATCGCACCGATCGCCGCCATCACCGACGGCATCGCCCTGACCAGGCGCAGGCCGAACCCCCGACCGAACGAGGTCCGTCCTCGCTGGCTGAGCAGCAGGCCGAAGTCGTCGGCCTTCACCAGCAGGGCGACCACGCCGTACACGCCCACGGTGATCGCGAGCGCCACCACCACCAGGATCGCCAGACGGCTCAGGAACGGCTCGTCGGCCACCTCGTTGAGGGCGATCACCATGATCTCGGCGGACAGGATGAGGTCGGTGCGCACCGCGCCACCGATCAGCTTCTTCTCGTCGATCGGGCCGTCGGGGTCGAGCGCGGCGACCGCACTGGGCCCTTCGGCCCTGCCCCGCTTCTCCTGGACCTTCTCCCAGAGCTTGTGCGCACCCTCGTAGGCGAGGAAGGTTCCGCCGCACATCAGGATCGGGGTGAGCAGCCAGGGCAGGAACTGGCTCAGCAGCAGGGCCAGCGGGAGGATGATCAGCAGCTTGTTGCGGATCGAGCCGACCGCGATCGCCTTGACGATCGGGAACTCCCGGTTGGCCGCCAGCCCGTGGACGTACTGCGGAGTCACGGCCGCGTCGTCGACCACCACGCCGGCAGCCTTGGCGCTGGCGCGGGCTGCGGCGGCGGCCACGTCGTCCGTGGAAGCCGCTGCCAGCTTGGCAAGGGCGGCCACGTCGTCAAGCAGTGCGAACAGGCCACCGGCCATCGTTCACTCCTCAGTTGTCCCGAGTTGGAGGTAAGCAGCTGCGTAGCGACCTTGCGACAGCAGCGATGCGTAGCGTGCCACGCCCCCCTCCGGGCCGTGCTGGCAGGTGATGGTCTCCACCCGGATCCGTCGCGTCTGCGCCACCTGGACCAGCCGGTCACGTTCGGCGTGCACCCGCACGTCGTTGACCCCGTCGTCGAGCACCAACAGGCTCGGGGTGAGCAGGGAGGCCCCGTCCGGGTCGTCCAGCGGGTCGTCGAAGAGGCTCCGCTCGGGCGCGGACTCGAGCACCGGCAGGAGCTGCTCGACCTCGCCGGCGATGGCCGAGTGCCCGGTGGCCTGACGCAGCGCCTCGGCCACCCGGCGTGCGGCACGTGCGCCCAGCACGCTGCCGCCCCAGACCACGGGACGCGAGTCTGCGAGCGCGATCGCCAGCCCCTTGGCGGGGTTCACCGCGAGGTCGCGGTGCGGACTGCACGCCATGGCCACCTCGTCCAGCGCGTGCGCCACCTCCTCGGGGTCGCACGAGGGTCCGAGGTCGAGTCGGTCGAGCAGGTCGAGGACCACCACCGCGGCGGCCAGCTGGTCGCCGGTGCGGACCGGCAGCAGCCTGGTCCACCGCCCCTCGGAGTGGCGACCCACCAGCGAGTCCACCGGCGCGGCCACCAGCACCTGCGCGCCCCGGCGCTCCGCCTCAGCCACCGCGATCGCGGACGCGCGGTCGGTCCCGTCCGGGGCGAGCACCACGACCAGGTCGAGGCTGCCCACCCAGCCCGGCAGACCGGCGTGCGGCCAGGCGACGAACGGGACCGGGCACCACGGCTCGAGGACCGCACGGAGCAGGCGCGAGTCCGGTCCCGCAGCCACGACCGCACGGGGACGCATCCCGGCATTCTCCGCGACCGCCTCGGCGACGCTCTGCAGGCTCTCCACGTGGTCACGGCGGACCCGGGCGCCGGCCTCGGCCAGCGCCCGGAGCACCGGGTCATGGTCGGCGAGCGCGCGCTCGTCGTCCAGCAGGGACTCGTCGAACCAGGTCACGTCCGGATTCTCCTCGGCTGCGTGCGGGGGCAGCTCAGGCGGGCTTGCGGGCCTCGTCGACCAGCAGCACCGGAATGTCGTCACGCACGGGGTAGGCGTTCCCGCAGCCGGTGCACACGAGCTCGAGAGCAGCCTCGTCGGCCTCCAGCTGCGCGTGGCAGGCCGGGCAGACGATGATCTCGAGGAGCTTGGGGTCGATGTTCATCAGTTGCTCCTGATCATGGAGAGGACGGCGTCACGGACCTGGACCATGGTGGCCTCGTCCTTGCCCTCGGAGTTGAGCCGCAGCAGCGGCTCGGTGTTCGAGGCCCTGACATTGAACCACCAGTCGAGGTGGCTCACCGTCAGGCCGTCCAGCTCGTCGACCGTGACGCCCTCCAGGGAGCCGTACTGCTCCTTGAGCAGTGCGAGCACCGCCTGCTGGTCGGCGACGGTGGAATTGATCTCACCCGAGGCCGGGTACCGCTCGTACTCCGACATCAGCTCCGAGAGCGGCACGTCGGTCTCGGAGAGGGCGGCCAGCGCGTAGAGCGCGGCCAGCATGCCCGAGTCGGCACGCCAGAAGTCACGGAAGTAGAAGTGGCCCGAGTGCTCGCCGCCGAAGACGGCGTCGGTCTCGGCCATGGTGGCCTTGATGAACGAGTGGCCCACCCGGGTCCGGACCGGGTTGCCGCCCAGCTCGGTGACGATCTCCGGGACCGAGCGGGAGGTGATCAGGTTGTGGATCACCGTCGCGCCGGGCTCCTTCGCCAGCTCGCGCGCCGCGATCAGGGCGGTCAGCGTGGACGGCGAGACGGCGCGGCCCTTCTCGTCGACGATGAAGCACCGGTCTGCGTCGCCGTCGAAGGCCAGGCCGATGTCGGCGCCCGACTCCAGGACGGCCCGCTGCAGGTCGACCAGGTTCTCCGCCTCGATCGGGTTGGCCTCGTGGTTGGGGAAGGTGCCGTCGAGCTCGAAATACATCGGCTCCATCTCCACGACCGGGCCGATCATGTCGAACACCACCGGCGCGGTCAGGCCGGCCATGCCGTTGCCGGCGTCGACGACCACCTTGAGGCCGCGGCCTCGCACCGGGGACAGCGTGAGCAGGTGCGCGGCGTAGAGGTCGAGGACGTCGGTGGTCGAGACCTGACCGGGGGTCTCGGCGGTCCGCAGGACGCCGGATGCCACGACGTCGCGGATCTCGGCCAGTCCGGTGTCGAGGCCCACCGGCTGGGCACCCGGGCGGCACAGCTTCATGCCGTTGTACTGGGCCGGGTTGTGGCTGGCGGTGAACATCACGCCCGCGTGACCCAGGTGGCCCGAGGCGAAGTACAGTTGGTCGGTGGAGGCCAGGCCCACCATCACCACGTCGGCGCCGGCCAGGGTCGCCCCCTCGGCGAACGCCGCGGCCATCGCGGGCGAGGAGGGACGCATGTCGTGACCGATGACCACGGTGTCGGCGTCCAGCACCTGGACGAACGCGTTCCCGGTGGCGCGAGCCAGCGCCTCGTCCATCTGTTCGGGCACGGTGCCGCGAACGTCGTACGCCTTGAAGATGGCGTTCAGGTTGGACGGGTCCAAGGTATGGCTGCCGGAAGTCATGGGGGGGAGCCTAACGGGCGTCTCCGTCAGGACCACGCCGGGTGGAAGGCGCGCCGCATGGGTGCGACGAACGCTACTTTTCCGCCCGCGCAGCAGTCAGTCCGTGTTGAGCACCCTCAGGTGACCCCGGCGCGCACCCCGCGAGGGGTCGTCGGCGGGGTGGATCTGCGGCGCCGGCTCGATCGGGCGCGCTGCCTCTCGCACGGCGTCGGCCAGGGCCAGCAGGTCGTCGTTGCTCGGGCCGGGGGCGACCCGATCACGCTTGAGGCGCAGCACCTCCCAGCCACGCGGGGCGGAGAGACGTTCGCTGTGCTCGTCGCAGAGGTCGTACGCGTGCGGCTCGGCAAACATCGCCAGCGGACCGAGGACGGCGGTCTGGTCTGAGTACACGTACGTCAGGGTGGCGACCGCGGCACGACCGCAGGCGGTGCGCGAACAACGACGACTGGGACTCACAGTCGAGAGATTACCCCGCGTGCATCCGCTTCCGTCCTAGGCTCGCGGCATGGATCGCCCGACACCTGCCGCCGCGGGCGACGCGACGCCCCCAGGAGCCGTTGCCGACGAGTCCGCGAACACCTCGCGCACGCGCGCCCGGCCACCGCACCGCGACCGCCGCGGCCGGGGAATGCGAGGCCCCGGCGTGCTGCCGCACCGGCCCGGCACCTCGGCGCGCCCGACCGCCCGCGCCCGGTTCGACGCGGACGTGCTGGCCGCGGTGAGACTGCTCGAGAACCGGTGGAGCGAGCGCCTGCCGCTGGTGGAGTACGCGGTGGAGGACGCACCCCTGGTCCCCGACGACTGGGGCGACGACGAGGTCCCCCTCTCCTCGCTGGTGCGCGGACAGGGCGCCGTCCCACACCGGGTGGTGATCTTCCGGCGACCGGTCGAACGCCGTTCCCCGAGCCGGTCGCACCAGCGCCATTTGGTGCTCACCCTGGTGGTGGAGCACCTGTCCGACCTCCTCGACCTCCCGGTCGAGGAGGTCGATCCGCGCTCGCACTGAGCACGGCAGCAGGGCGGCACGGCGGCAGGGCGGCAGGGCGGCAGGGCGGGGCGCCCTCGCTGCGCGGCCGAGCAGACGCCCGGCTACTTCAGGGCAGGACGGACGTCCGGTACCGCGGTGCTGACCGGGAGCTCCTCCAGGACCCGCACCTGGGCAGGGTCGCCCTTGCTGGCGACCACGGCGGCCCGCACCGGTTGGCCGCCCACCTCGAGCACCACGACCCAAGTCGGAGGCCAAGCGGTCTTAGGAAGACAATAGAGAGGGACAACTCC
>JAZQNT010000434.1:0-4510 GCA_045627505.1 Nocardioides sp. | reverse complement strand
GGCCCCACCGACGCCGTGACGCTCGACGCCGTCCCCACCGACGCGCTGCCGGACCTCCTGCCCGCACCCAGCGACGCGCTCCCGACCGAGGCGGGCCCCGCCGACGCGGTGCCCAGCTCCCCGGTGACCAGCGCCGTGACCAGCGCCGTGACCAGCGCCGTGACCAGCGGCCCCGGAGCAACGTCACGGACCCCCATCCCCTCGGTCCGCGCTGGGGGCGGCGTCCCGCAGGTCGGCCCCACCCCGCCCGCCTGGCACCCCGCGGAGGTGCGCCGCGCCCTGGAGGACACCCGCCACCTGGTCAGGTTCTGGCGCGGGACGATCCGCAACCCGAGGGCGGTGCGGACCGCCCTGGTGGTCCTGACCCTCATCACCCTGACCGTGATCCTGGGCCCCTTGGCTGCCACGGGAGCGGGGACGTCGGCGGAGGCGGAGAAGGTCCGCGACCTCCTGCCCACCATCCTGGTCGGTTTCCTCGCGCTCAACGTCGCCGCAGGCCTGGCCACGGGTGGCGGGCGCGAACTCCTCTCCCAGGAGAACGGGACGGCCTTCCCCACCTCGGCCACCACCGACCACTTCGGCGCGCTGCTGCTCGCCCCGCTCAGCCTCGCCTGGATGGTGCAGGCCTGGACCCTGCTCGGGGCCAGCGCCTTCGCCCTGGGCCCGGGGGCGTTCCCCGGGATGCTGCTGGTGCTGCTGGGCTGGATCCTCACCTGCACGGTGGTGGCCCAGGCGGTCGCGTGGGGCGTGGAGACGGTGCGTCGCGGCCCCGGCGGCGTCTGGATCGTGCGGGCGGTGGGGGCGGCGCTGGCGCTGGGCGCCCTCGTCCTGCACCGTGACGACCGGCTCGTGGACCTCCTCGACGCCGACTTCGCGCGCCTCCTGCTCGACGTCGGCACTGCGGGCGGCCACGGGCTCACCTGGCGGCTGCCGGTGCTGTTGGCGGTGCTGCTCGCGGTCAGCGCGGTGGCCCTGTTCCTGGGCGGGTGCGGGGCCAACGCCGCAGCCCGCCGTCCGGTCGGCGACGCGGTCAAGCTCGAGTCGCGCCACCATCGGCCGGGCCGCACCCCGCGGCCGGGCCGCACCCCGCGGCCGGGCTCGGAGCGAGCGGTCGCCCGGATGCTGCTGCGCATCGACCGGGCCTCGGTCTGGCGCGCCGCGCCGACGCGCCGCGGCGTGCTGGTGCTGGCCCTCGGGCCGGGCGTGGTCGCGCTGCTGGGCGGCCTGACCTGGGACAACGTGGTGATCCTGCCCGGGCTCGTGGTCAGCGGCGGGGCGCTGCTGTTCGGCGTCAACGCCTTCTCGCTGGACGGTCGGGGCGGCCTGTGGCGCGAGAGCCTGCCGGTGGACGCCGGCAGGGTCTTCGACGCCCGCGCGCGGGTGATGGGGGAGTGGCTCCTGGCCGCCTCGCTGGTCACCCTCGTGCTCGCCGCGGTCCGCGCCGGCACCCCGACGTCGGCCGAGGTCGCGGCGGTGACCTGCACCGTCGTGGTGGTGACGCTCCAGGTGGTCGCGGTGGCGATGAGCTGGTCGGTGCGCCGTCCGTACGCGGTCAACCTGCGTTCGGTGCGGGCCACCCCGGCGCCGCCGCCGGTGATGGTCGGCTACTCCGCGAAGCTCGCGCTCAGCACGACCCTGACGGCCACGGTCTTCTCCTCCGCGTCGTGGGTGGTCCCGGCGCTCGGCGGCCCGGCCTGGGTGGTGCTGGTGCTGGCGTGTCCGTTCCTCGCCTGGTCGGGGGCGCGGCTGCTGAGGGCTCGACGGGTCTGGACCGATTCCGCTGCGCGGGCGAAGGTGGTCACCACGGTGGCCGCCTGAACCGACGCCGTGCGCCCCGTCCCGGTTTCGGGCCCGGGCAGCTGACGTCGGACGTCGGGGCTGGGCAGGAAACGCGAGCGAGGGGGGATGCGCGTGGGGCAGGTGGTGCTGGTCCGGCACGGGCAGGCGTCCTTCGGGACCGAGGACTACGACGTGCTCTCGCCGCTCGGCGAGCAGCAGGCGGAGCTGGTGGGACGGGCCCTCGCGGGCCTGCGACCCGACCTGGTGCTGCACGGCTCGATGCGCCGTCAGCGCGAGACCGCCGTGATCGCCGCGAAGGCGGCCGGCTGGGACGCCCCGATCGAGTGCGACGAGCGGTGGGACGAGTTCGAGCTCGCCGGTTCCGCGGCCCGGATGGCGAGCCGCGAACCGGACGGGGCGCAGGCCTTCCAGCGCTGGTACGAGCAGGCGACCGACCGGTGGCTGGCCGGTGCGCACGAGCCCGGGGACGAGCCTCGTGCCGACTTCGTGGCCCGGGTGACGGCGGCGCTGGCACGCGCCGCCGAGGTGCCCACCGCCGTGGTCGTCACCTCCGGTGGCCCGGTGGCGACGATCGCCGCGGAGCTGCTGGAGGGCGGTGGCGCCGCCTACCGCCGGTTGATGCCGGCGATGGTGAACACGTCGGTGACCCAGGTCGTCTCCGGGCGACGCGGGATGACCCTGCTGTCCTGGAACACCCACCAGCACCTGGCCCGTGAGCAGGTCAGCTACCGCTGATCTCGGGACTGGCGTCGTCCGGCAGCTCCGGGACGGGACGCGTCCGGTCGGGCACCTGGCCGGGCCGGTCGTCACGCCGGGTCAGGCGGCGCGCGACGCGGCGCAGCGAGGCCCCGATCCGCAGCTCCGCGCGCAGGCGACGGATCTCGGCTCGCAGCTCCCGGTCGCGGTCGTGGATGCGTAGCTGGTCGGGGACCATGCTGGCCAGCATCCGGGTGCTCGCCTCGGCGACGAGTGCCTCGGCGACGAGTGCCTCGTCGACCTGTGAGTCCACCGGCTCGATCCGGGCCTCCAGGTGCTTGAGCTCGCCGACCACCTGCACCCGGCCGTCGTTCACCATCGCGGTGAGGCGCTGCACCTGGTCGCCGGCACGGGCCCGCACCTCCTCGGCGAGCTGCGACGAGACGGCCACCGGCACCTTCGGCAGGCCCAGTTCCGCCACCCGGTCGCTGTACAGCTTGCTGGTCAGGTTGGGGCTGCGCACCCTGTCGCTCCCCGGGGGCAGGCAGCGGTTGATCCGGCGCAGCACCTCGACCTCGACCGCACCCAGTGAGCGGTTCGAGCGGCGCGGCACGGGCAACGGCTCGTGCTCGAGGTCGAGGATGTCGCACATGTCGCGCCACACCTGGTCGTGCCCGGCGTCCGGGGCGCCCACCACCACCAGGGTGACGGCGTCGGCGCCGGCGTCGAGCCAGCGCTGGGCCAGCGCGGGGATGTCCTGGTTGCGCCAGAACTTCCATGCGGTTGCGTCGTCGGCGTTGTGTCTGTCCCAGAAGCTCTGCAGCGTGCGGGTCCCGCAGCGCTTGACGTACTGCTGCCACGCGGCGAGCACCTGGCGGCCGAGGTCGCGCGCGTTGATGAGGACGTGGACCTCGTCGCTGACCTCCTTGAGCTGGCGCACGATCCGGGCGGCGGTCTCGGGCTCGGCGCGCGCGTAGAACTCGCTGCTCAGCAGGGCGTCGCCGTCGTGACCGTCGATCTCGGCGCGGAACCGGTCCCAGGTGCCGGCACGGTGGGCGTCCATCCGGGGAACGAAGACCTGGTGGTCGAGCGCGACCACGCAGGCGCGGAACTGGTCGGCGGGGTCGGAGCCCGGGTAGAGGAGGCCGGCCGCAGCCAGGCGCTGGCGCTGCTGGCGCCACCCGGACTGCAGGTACGTCGTGCCTGTCTTGGGCGGTCCCACGTGCAGGAACGTGCGCTGGGCCACGGAGGTACCTCTGTTTGTCGTCACGTCGCGCAAGGCGGTTGCAAGATCAACTACCCCGGTGGAGCGAGGGGTGAACACTGAGACGAGCGTAAATTTCTGATGGACGGAGCCGGAAGGGACCTCCGACTCTCCTGCTGGACCGGACGGCCCGGGGTCCCGGGTCCTGGTGCTCAGGCCATCCGCCGGACCACCCCGAGCGGTGCGTGACGCAGCAAGAACCCCAGCGGTCGCCACGGCCACGGCGGCACGGAGGCTCGCGGCTTCTCCTTCAGCACGGCGTCGACGATGGCTGCGACGCCCTTCTCGGTGGAGGCGACCAGCGGGCGCTCTCCCGCCTTGGCCGCGCTCATCTCGGACTCGATGTAGCCCGGGTACAGCACGGTGACCCGGAACCCGGGCCTGCCGTGCACCTCGGTCCGCACCCCCTCGGCGAGCGCCGCGACCCCGGCCTTGGTGGCGCCGTAGGTGGTCATGGTGCCGGGCATTCCGCGCATCGCCGAGACGCTGGAGACCATCACCAGGTGGCCGTGTGACTGGGCCCGGAACACCTCCATCGCCGCCTCGGTCTGGGCCAGCGCGCCGACGAAGTTCGTCATCGCTGTCTCTCGGTTGACGTCGAACCGGCCCGTGCCCAACGGTGCGCCCTTGCCCAGGCCGGCGTTGACGACCACCCGGTCCAGCGAGCGGCCGCGCGCCGCGAAGTCGTCGCGGAAGGCACGGAACGTGGTGAAGACCGCCTCGTGGTCGTTCACGTCGAGCGGTCGCACC
>JAZQNT010000433.1:0-4602 GCA_045627505.1 Nocardioides sp. | reverse complement strand
TCAGGTAACCCTCGTCGTCCACGGCGATCGGGAGCTGCGGGAGCGCCCGGGCGGCAGGACCGAAGATGACCTTGCCGCTGTCCGCCAGGTCGAAGGTCGACTGGTGGCAGGGGCAGAGCAGGTGGTGGGTGGTTCGCTCGTTGAGCGAGATCGGGCAACCGACGTGGGTGCAGATCTTGGAGTAGGCGACGATGCCGTCGACGGTCCAGTTCTCGCGGCCCTTGCCGGGGATGATGTCGTCGGGGTCCATGCGCAGCAGGATCAGGGACGCCTTGGACTTGCCGATCTGGACCTCGACGCCGTGCATCTTGTGCTGGCCGGTGACGGGGTCGACGGCCAGGAGGGCCTCGGGCTGGCAGTTCACGAGGTCGCCGACCTCGAGCTCGGAGGCGAGGATCGGGGTGCCGACCACGTCGCGGACGATGCGCTCGCCCTTCTTCCACAGCGTGTTCATCAGGCCCCAGCCGTTGGCCGGGTCGTTCACGCCGAAGGGAGCGGGGCCGAGGTCACGGAAGGAGACCAGGGCCATGGCGCCAGCGCCACCGAGGGCGGCCAGCAGGGTGTTGCGAATCAACGGACGGCGGGCGATGCCGGCTTCCGCCAGACCCTTCTGCAACTCGGCGACGGCCTTCTCGCGGTCCTCCTCCGGGGAGGCGACGACGTGGCGGTAGTCGACGATCTCGACGTCGGTCATGAGCTTGCGGGCCCACTGGATGATGCCGAGGCCGATGAGGAGCATGGCGAGACCGAGGGTCACGCCCAGCGCCACGGTGGAGGCACCGAAACCGAGGAACGTCGTCCAGTCGTCGCCGACGCGGAGCTTGAAGTACGCGACGATGAAGAGGACGGCGAAGACCAGGGACAGCAGGAACATGCTGGCGACCTGGCGCTCGGCGCGCTTCTCGGCCTTGGGGTCCACGTCGGTCGGGCGGGGCAGGTGCTCCGGCAGACCGGGGTTCTCGAAGGGATCTGCGCTGACGTTCTCAGGCAGGTTTTCGTTGTGGCTCACGCTTCCACCTTGTCCTTCTTCGCACGCGTCGAGTGAGCAGCGATCCAGATCGCGAACCCGACACAACCGCCGACGCCGACCAGCCAGGCGAAGATGCCCTCGGAGACGGGACCGAGGCCACCGAGGCCGAAGCCTCCGTACTCGGGCTGGTCCTCGAGCGACTTCAGGTAGGCGATGACGTTGCGCTTGTCCTCGGGGGAGATGTTGCCGTTGGAGAACACGTCCATCGACTGGGGACCAGTCAGCATGGCCTCGTAGATGTGCTTCTCGTCAACACCCTTGAGCGAGGGAGCGAAACCGCCCTCGGGCATGGCGCCACCCGAGCCGTTGAAGTTGTGGCAGGCGGTGCAGTTGGTGAGGAAGATCTGGCCACCGTTGGTGATGGCCTTCTGGCGCTCCGACTCGGAGAGACCGTCAATGCTGTAGTCAGCCTCGTTGGGGACGGCCGGACCGGGGCCCAGGCTCGCGACGTACGCGGCGATGGCGTCGGTCTCGTCCTGCGAGTAGACCGGAGTCTTGCGCTCGGCCTGGGGGCCGGGCTGCGACATCGGCATGCGACCAGTGCCGACCTGGAAGTCGACGGCAGCAGCACCCACGCCGACGAGCGGGGGACCGTACTGGTACCCCTCGCGCTGGGTGCTGATGCCCTCGGCGTTCAGGCCGTGGCACGAGGAGCAACCGACGAGGTAGAGCTCGCGGCCCTCCTTGATCAGCTCCTGGTCAGACTTGCTGTCCTGGGCAGTGGCGGGAGAGAAAGCAGCGTAGAGCCCACCGGTCAAAAGCAGACCGGAGAGCAGGACCGCAAGTCCCGCGAGCGGACCCCGGCGGCGCCGGGAGAGCCGACCAGCGGCTCGATTAAGGAAACGCAATTGTCTAAATCCTCTTCAGATCCGGATCAGGACTCACTGGATGAGGTAGATCGCTGCGAAGAGCGCGATCCACACCACGTCGACGAAGTGCCAGTAGTAGGAGACGACGATCGCGCTGACTGCCTGCTCGTGCGTGAAGCGACGCGCCGCGTAGGTGCGCCCAAGCACGAAGAGGAAGGCGATGAGGCCACCGATCACGTGGAGACCGTGGAAGCCGGTGGTCAGGAAGAACACCGAGCCGTATGCGGAGTCCTGGATGGTCACGCCGTGGTGGACGAGCTCGACGTACTCGAGAGCCTGTCCGCCAACGAAGATCGCACCCATGACGTACGTGAGGATGAACCACTCGCGCAGGCCCCAGCCCTTGAGGTTGAGCAGGGAGCCCTGGCGGCCCACCTGCCCGCGCTCGGCTGCGAAGACACCGAACTGGCAGGCCACGGAGGACAACACGAGGATGGTCGTGTTGGCCAGGGCGAAGGGCACGTTGAGGTGCGCCGTCTCCTGGGCCCAGAGCTCGGGGACATTCGCGCGAATCGTGAAGTACGCCGCGAACAGAGCCGCGAAGAACATCAACTCGCTGGAAAGCCAGACGATCGTGCCCACGCTGACCATCGAGGGTCGGTCGTGGTCACCGTGAAGTCGGGATGCCGGAATAGCCGTCGTTGCTGTCGCCACGGGACTCATTATGTAGGTAACTCCCGTGCGAAGCACCTCGGGGTCCCCTTCCGGACGTCAACGTGTCGTTCATCTCAGGGTTTGTCGCCTGCGCGCGTGCCTGGAGTGAGGCGGGGGCGCTGGTGCCGGCCCCGGTGGACGGCGACCTCGCGCGGTGCGCCGGCGTCTCCCGGTGGCGCTACGATTCCCCGGTGACCGAGACCACTCCAGTGAAGTCCGCTGCGCTCAAGGTGCTCGTCTACTCGGACGACATCGACACGCGCCAGCAGGTGATCCTCGCCCTCGGCAGGCGTCCGCACCCCGACCTGGGGGAGGTGGAGTACGTCGAGGTGGCGACCGAGCCGATCGTGCTCGAGCACGTGAACGCCGGCGGCATCGACCTCCTGGTGCTGGACGGCGAGGCGGTGCCCGCGGGAGGTCTCGGCATGGCCAAGCAGGTGAAGGACGAGTTTGTGGACTGCCCGCCCGTGGTGGTGCTGACCGGGCGGCCGCAGGACGCCTGGCTCGCGACCTGGTCGTCTGCCGAGGCCGCCGTGCCGCATCCGCTCGACCCGGTCCAGCTGTCGCGTGCCGTGGTGGACCTGCTCCGAGCCCGCGCGGAGGTGGCGTCGTGAGCTCGAACCGTTGGCCGGAGGTGCTCTCCGCGCTGGTACAGGGGACCGACCTCACCGTCGAGCAGGCCCAGTGGGCGATGAACGAGGTGCTGGCGGGTCAGGCCAGCCCTGCGCAGATCGCCGGCCTCGCGGTCGCGTTGCGCGCCAAGGGTGAGTCGGTGGAGGAGATCATCGGCCTCTCGGACGCCATGCTGGCCGCCGGCAACCGGATCGACGTGGACGGACGCCTGCTCGACATCGTGGGCACTGGTGGCGACCGCTCGATGTCGGTCAACATCTCCACCATGTCCGCCGTGGTGGCCGCCGCTGCCGGCGCCAAGGTGGTCAAGCACGGCAGCCGCTCGGCCTCCTCGGCGTGCGGTTCGGCCGACGTCCTCGAAGCCCTCGGTATCCGACTCGACCTGCCGGTGCAGCGGGTGGCACAGATCGCCGACGAGGTCGGGATCACCTTCTGCTTCGCCGCCGCCTTCCACCCGGCGATGCGCCATGCCGCCGTGCCCCGACGCGAGCTCGGCATCGGCACCACGTTCAACTTCCTCGGCCCGCTGTCGAACCCTGCGCGGCCCGCCGCCCAGGCGATCGGGTGCGCGGACGAGCGGATGGCGCCTTTGATGGCCGAGGTCTTTGCCCGGCGTGGTCTGGCGGCCTGGGTCTTCCGTGGCGACGACGGCCTGGACGAGTTGACGATCACCGGCCCGTCCACGCTGTGGGCGGTGCAGGGAGAAACCGTGGTGCGCTCCACCGTCGACCCGCGTGACTTCGGCATCGCCCTCAGCCCGATCGAGGCGCTGCGCGGCGGGGATCCCGCCTTCAACGCCGCCGTGGTGCGCCAGTTGTTGGCCGGCGAGAAGGGTGCGGTGCGCGACGCCGTCCTGCTCAACGCGGGTGCGGCGCTGGCGGTCTACGACGAGGCCGCGGGTGACGCGAGCGTGCGCCTGGCGAGTGGGATCGAGCGTGCGACGTCTGCGATCGACTCCGGCGCCGCGCAGGGTCTGCTCGACCGGTGGGTGGAGGCTTCGAGCCGACCCGCCTGAGGCCCGCGGGTGATTCCAGCCCCGACGACCTCAGCCGCCTCAGCGCCGCTCCGCGGCTTTGCGTGAGACCTCCGAGGTCTCGGCCGGGGCCCGGAGGTGTACCAGGGGGCGCATTCCCGGGGGCAGGCCCGCGGGATCCGACACGTCTGCTTCGGGCGCCCTGACCGCACGGTCCTCCGCCACGACGGTCCAGCCCTTGTCCTCCTGGAGCGCCTGCGCCAGCCGGCCATCGGCGTAGAGCAGCGCTTCGGACAGGCGCAGTGCGGTGACGTGGTCGTACCACCCGGGGTTGAGGTCGGGGAGGTCGTTGTTCCGCTCGATCTCGGAGGCCGTGAACATGTCCCCGTAGCCGTGGGCGACGACGTCGAGGTCTGGGTGGAGCCACAAGTCGAACCCACCCT
>JAZQNT010000432.1:0-11721 GCA_045627505.1 Nocardioides sp. | reverse complement strand
GGGGAATATTTACCAGCCTCACGGGCTTGCTGTTTCCTATTATTCTAGGGCCGATAGTTGAAGAACTATTATACAGAAGCTATGCTGCAAAGAATTTTGAAAAAGATGGAGGTAAAATCTTTGCAATTGTTGTTTCCGCTGCGGCTTTTGCTTTAGCCCGTAGGCGGCCATCGAGATGGCCACGTACATGGCGACGTTGCCGCTGCCCACCGACTCGTCGCCACCCACGCCGAAGACCAGGTACATGAACACCGGCAGCACCACGATGAAGAACAGCGCGCCCCGGTCGCGCAGGGTCCGACGCAGGTCCAGCCGGGTGTAGCCCAGCGCACCATTCAGCCCACCCTTCAGTGCAACGTTCGGCGCGTTCATCGCTCTCCTCCGTCCGCGGCACCGGGCGTGCCGGTGGTCCGGGTCAAATCGTCCGCGGGGCTCGACTCCCCGATGCCCGGCTCCCCGGCCGACTCCCCGAGCGCAGACTCGTCCGCACTCAGGGCCATGAAGGCCTCCTCCAGGCTGGCGCTGGAGACCTCCACGTCGTCCACGCCCAGCTGCGCCAGCGCCGCGCGCACCTGCTGCAGCCACGCGTCGTCCACACCGGTGGACGAGACCTTGGCGGCCGGGGGCCGGAAGGTGAGCGTGCGTCCTCCGAACGCGGCCCGCACCTCGGCCGTCGGACCGTCGGCCACCACCCGCCCGCGCCGCATCAGCACCGTGCGCTCGGCGAACTCGTCGGCCTCGGCCAGGTAGTGGGTGGCGAAGACGATGCTGCGACCGGCGGCGGCGTCGGCCCGCATGGTGTCCCAGAACCGTCGACGGCTGGCCACGTCCATCGCGGCGGTGGGTTCGTCGAGCACCACCAGCGCGGGGTCCGGGATCAGGGCGAGCGCGAACTTGAGCCGCTGCTGCTCGCCGCCCGAACAGGCCTGGACCCGACGGCGGGCCACCTGGGTCAGGTCGGCACGCTCGAGGACGTCCGTCACCCGGTCCGGGCGCCGGTGCAACGCGGCGATCGCGCGCACCGTCTCCTCGACCGTGAAGTCGGGCAGCAGCCCGCCGGTCTGGAGCATCGCCGAGACCAACCCCTGCTCGACCGCCCGGCGGGGCGGGAGGCCGTAGACCTCCACGGAGCCGCTGTCGGGCGCGGTGACGCCGAGCAGCATGTCGACGGTGGTGGTCTTGCCGGCCCCGTTGGGCCCCAGGAACGCGACCACCTCGCCCGGCTCGACGACCAGGTCGACGCGGTCGACCGCGACCACCTCCCGCCCGTCGGTGGACCGGAACGTCTTGCGCAGGCCGACGGCACGCAGGGCGGGGACGGAGGGCGCAGCGGTGACCATCACGGCGCCATGATGCCCGACCTCTCCGGTGTCAGGGCGCCAATGCGCCCACGGGTACGACCCTGATGCCGTCCGGACGGGTGTGCGCCGGGCCGGTCCCGGTGACGACGGCGAGGAACGACGGCCGCGGCTGTCCCTCGACACCGGGGTCCACCTTCGACGCCAGCCACTTCAGGCCCGACGCCGCAGCATCCGCGCCAGCCGGGTTCATCCGCACCTGGACCGCCCCCCAGGCGCCGTCGGGCAGCACCACCACCAGGTCGACGGTGCGACCGTTGTTGTCCCGCACGTGGTGGACGGTGCCGTCGAGCACGTCGGCGTAGGTGCGCAGGTCGCGCAGCACCAGCGCTTCGAAGTGCCGGGCCGCGACGGCGAGGTCGCGCTTCAGCGCGTCGCTGCCCAGGCCCAGTGCGACCAGCCCGATCGACGGGTCGGTGAAGAAACGGCGGGGGGTGCGACGCAGGGCGGCCGCGCTGCGCATCGCCGGTGACCAGGCCGGGACGTCCTCGAGCAGCAGCAGCCGCCGCAGCGCGGCCAGGTACTCGGTGACCGTCTCGGACCGGGGCCGCACCGCCCCCGGAGCGGCGACGCCGCGGGCGACCTCGGCGATCTTCTGCTCCGTGCCGACCCCGGTGGCCAACGTGGCCATCAGCCGGCGCAGGTCCTCCGGGCCGCGGCGCACGCCTTGGGCCGGCAGGTCGGTGCGGACCAGGGTCAGCAGGTGGTCGCGGAGCCAACGACGGGCCTTGGCCTCGGTGAGTCCCTGCAGCGAGGGCCAGCCGCCGACGACCATCCGCTCGAACAGGTCGTGGGCGTCCAGGTCGGGCTCGGGCGCCTCGACCTCCTCCCTCGCGAACAACGCTGCGAGGCTGACCTCGCCGGTGGAGTGGCCGGACTCCGAGAGACTCATCGGCCGCATCCGCAGCCAGGAGACCTGCCCGTCGAGGGTCTCGCGCAGCTCGGCCTCGCGCGGGGTCTGCCAGCCGGCGAGCAGCAACCGTCCGACCTCGGGCGGGCCCGCGCCCACGTGCGCGTGCACCCGCTGCAGCAGGCTCGGGCTCTCGTGCCAGTCGTCGAAGAGCACCGGCGGACGCTCGGCGAAGAGGATCCGTGGACTCATGTCGACAAGTTGACGTGCGTAGTCGTCGGAGGCCATCGCCCAGGTGTGGCCTGCCAGCTGCGCCGCGGTGCTGGAGACACCGGCGCCGCGAGGACCCTCGAGGACCACCGCAGCGGCGTGCGCCAGGCGTGCGCGCAGGAGGGCGTCGGCCACCCGGGCCCTGTACTCCACGCCTGTCTCCTGTCCGTTGCCACCGCACGGATCCGACCGCGCGAACCGCGGGCTTGAGGGTAGCGCCGACCGGCCCGGCCCGGGCAATTCATCCGGAGTTCTCCATAGATGTCATGCGGGATTGTCCGTTGTCCCCAACCGTATTTCCACAGGTTCTCCACACCTGTGTACAAGTAAAGCCAATCCGGTGAAAACGCTGAACTGCACGCATGAGTTTTCCGAGACCAGGTGCGGATTTCCCGCCCCGGCCCATCCGCCATTCCCCCTTACCCGGACGTCACAGGAATCGGCGGTTCCCGCCCCCGATTCCTATGACGTCCCAAGGGGTTCCCCCGCGGACGTCATAGGGAGTGCTGGTTCCGACCCCCGATACCTATGACGTCCGGAGGGTGGGGGTGGCCCTGGGCCGGTCAGGGACGCAGCAGGACCGGCAGGCTCTCGAAACCGCGGAGGATGCGGGTGGAGCGACGCCGTGCGCCGGGCAGCGCCCGCAGGTCCGGGAAGCGCTCGTGCAGCACCCGCAGCCCCACCTCGCCCTCCATCCGGGCCAGCGCCGCCCCCAGGCAGTGGTGGCGCCCCGAGGAGAACGCAATGTGCTCGCGGGCGTTCACCCGGGTCACGTCGAAGGCGTCCGCGTCGGCGAAGACCTCCGGGTCGCGGTTCGCCGCCCACAGCACGGTGACCACGGTCTCGCCTGCCCGGACGCGCACCCCCTCCACGTCGGCCTCGACGGCGGCCGTCCGGCCGGTCAGCAGCACCGGTGGGTCGTACCGCAGCGTCTCCTCCACCGCGTTCAGCCACGAACCTGCCCCGGCTCCGGCCGCGCCGTGGAGCAGCTCCCTGCGCTGGTCGCCATGCCCGTGCAGCAGGTGGGTCCCGTTCCCCAGCAGGTTCACGGTCGTCTCGAACCCGGCGGCCAGCACCAACCCGGCGGTCGCCTTCAGCTCCCGGTCGTCCAGACCGCCCTGCTCGTCCCGAGCGCGGACGAGTTGGCTCATCAGGTCGGCGCCGGGGCGGCGGCGCAGCTGGGCCAGGTGCGCGTCGAGCCACTCCTCGAAGGCCAGCAGGGACCCCTCCACCTGCCGGTGCTGGGTCCAGGTGAGCCCCATGTCGAGGCTGGGCGCCGCACCGGTGCCGAAGCGGAGCACCGTCGGGCGGTCCTCGTCCGGCACCCCGAGGACCTGGGCAATCACGTTCACCGGCAACGGAGCGCAGTACCGGGCGACCAGGTCCACCGGCTGGTGCGCGCTCGACTCCAGGTCGTCGAGCAGGGCGTGTGCCAACTCCTCGGTGTGCACCCGCAGCCGCTCCACGGCCCGACCGGTGAAGACGCCGGTCACCAGGCGCCGGTAGCGGGTGTGCTCGGGCGGGTTGGTGGCCAGCAGCGAGGGACGCTCCAGGGGGTGGATCGAGGGCGGCACCGTCGCGCGGGCCAGCCGACCGAGCAACCCCGGCGGCTGGGGACGGCTGGCGACGAACCGGTCGTCGGAGAGCACTTGACGCACCCCGCCGTGCGAGGTGACCACGCGGCCGAGCGGCGAGACGTACGGGCCGCCGGGCGCACGCAACTGCGCCACCACCCTCCGCAGCTCGGCGTCGTCCTCGGGGCCGAGAGTCAGCAGGCGAGCCTGCAGGTTGCCCCGGCGAGCCGCGCCGGCGAGCACCGCGCGGGTGGCTCCGTGCTTGGCCAACCAGTGGACGCCGTCACGCGCCGTCGCGACCGGCCCGCGCGCGGCACCGCGCAGGACAGCCCCAGGCACACCAGGGGCCGACGAGGAACGGAGCACCTCGCCACCGTAGGGACGGGACCCCGGCGGTGGCAATCGGTTTCGTCGCCCAGTCCACGCCCGGTCCACGCCCCGTCCCGGATGCCGGGTTGGCCCGATCGGGCCCCGAGCCCGACCGGGCGCCCGCCTGAAGATCGTTCTTCAACCGTGTCCTTGGGGGGATCCCCGCGACTGCAACCCGTGGCATAGTCATTTGCCTCACGCCCACTGACCGAGGAGCCCGACCCATGGCCGAACGGGGCAGCACCACCCCTCCTTCGACGACCCCACCCGCCACCCACCAGCGCGGGCGGTTCTCCACGCGCGGGGTCTTCATCATGGCCGCCATCGGGTCCGCCGTCGGCCTGGGCAACATCTGGCGCTTCCCCTACGTCGCCTACGAGAACGGCGGTGGGGCGTTCCTGATCCCGTACCTGGTGGCGCTGTTCTGCGCCGGCATCCCGTTCCTGTTCCTCGACTACGCCATGGGGCACCGGAACCGCGGCTCCTCGCCGCTCTCCTGGGCCCGGCTGCGTCGCGGCACGGAGGCGATGGGCTGGTGGCACGTGATGATCTGCGTGGTCATCGCGGTGTACTACGCGGCGATCATCGCCTGGGCGCTGCGGTACACGGTCTTCTCGGTCGACAAGGCGTGGGGCGACGACCCGGAGGCCTACTTCTACGGCGACTTCCTCCAGGTGGGCGAACCCGGCGTCGACCTCACCGTGGTCACCGGGGTGCTGGTGCCGATGCTGATCGTCTGGATCGTGGTCATCGGCGTGATGGTGGCCGGGGTGGAGAAGGGCATCGGCCTGACCTCGGTGATCGGCATCCCGGTGCTGGTGGTCGCCTTCGTCATCCTGGTGGTCCAGGCATTGCGTCTGGACGGTGCCACCCAGGGCCTGGAGGCCTTCTTCACCCCCGACTGGGACGTGCTGGGCGAACCCGGCGTGTGGGCAGCCGCGTTCGGTCAGATCTTCTTCTCGCTCTCGGTCGGCTTCGGCATCATGATCACCTACGCCTCCTACGTCGACCGCGACACCGACATGACCGGCTCGGGCATGGTGGTGGGTCTGGCCAACTCCAGCTTCGAGCTGCTTGCCGGCATCGGCGTCTTCGCCGCACTCGGCTTCATGGCCCAGGCACAGGGCGTCGCCGTGGACGAGGTGGTCAACGGCGGCATCGGACTGGCCTTCATCAGCTTCCCGACGATCATCTCCGAGGCGCCGGGGGGCGCGCTGATCGGCGTGCTCTTCTTCGGCTCCCTGGTGCTGGCCGGCATCACCTCGCTGGTCTCGGTGATCGAGGTGGTGATCTCTGCGGTGCGTGACAAGTTCGAGCTCGGGCGGATCACCGCCGCCACCCTGGTCACCGTCCCGCTGGCCGTGGTCAGCCTGGTCTTCTTCGCCACCGCCAGCGGCATCTACGTGCTCGACATCGTCGACCACTTCATCAACCAGTTCGGCATCCTGCTCGCGGCGCTGGTCGCGGTCGTGATCGTCGGCTGGATCCTGCGGAAGCTGCCGGTGCTGGCTCGGCACCTCGACCACCACTCCTCCATCAAGCTCAAGGGATGGTGGCCCGTGCTGGTGGGCGTGATCGTGCCGATCGCGTTGGCCTACATGCTGTGGGAGGCCTTCGACGCGGTCCTCGAGACCACCTACGGCGGTTACCCCGGCTGGATGGTCGGCGTGTTCGGCTGGGGCGTGGCGGGCGGTGCGATCGTGATCGCCCTGCTGCTGTCGCTGATGCCCTGGCGCAAGGAGACGTCGCTCGACGTACCGGCGGACGCGTTGGCCGACGACGACGACGCGGAAGGAGCGATCCGATGACGACGAGTGCCGTGGTGCTCATGATCTTCTCCATGGCCGTGCTGTGGGGTGGGCTGGTCGTGGCGATCGTCCACCTGCTGCGCGCCGACAACCCTGCGGGCATGAGCCGCGAGGAGGCCATCCACCGCGTCGGCCAGGAACGAGACCTGTGACGCCGCAGTTCACCCCGAAGGCGGTGGGCGCCCGAGACGACGTCCGGCTCGGCATCGACTTCGGCGGCACCGGCATCAAGGGGGCCGCCGTCGACCTCGCCGACGGCTCATTGGCCGGCCCGAAGCGTCGCCTGGACACCCCCCGGCCGGCGACGCCGACGGCGGTGGTCGAGGTGTTCCGCGAGGTGCTCGAGTTCAACCCGCGGGTCGATGGCCCGGTCGGCGTGACGGTGCCGGGCATCATCCGCGCCGGCGTGGTGGGGCGCGCGCCCAACATCCACCCCGGCTGGCACGGGCTCGACGCCCCGGCCTACCTCTCCGAGCACCTGGACCGGGAGGTGACGGTGATCAACGACGCCGACGCCGCAGCACTCGCCGAGCACCGCTTCGGCGCGGCCAAGGGACGCCAGGGCACGGTGATCGTGACGACACTGGGCACCGGGATCGGCTCGGGTCTGCTGCGTGACGGGGTGCTGGTGCCCAACGTCGAGGCCGGGCACATGGAGCTGCACGGCGGCATGGCCGAGCACTACGCGGCCACCAGCGCCCGCGAGCACCTCAACCTGCCGTGGGAGGAGTGGGCCGGACGGCTCACCGAGTTCTACCGACTGGTGGAGCGGATCTTCACCCCGGACCTGATCGTCGTCGGGGGCGGGGTCTCCAAGGCGCACGAGAAGTTCCTGCCCCTGATCGACGTCTCCACCGAGATCGTCCCCGCGCAGCTGCGCAACCGTGCGGGCATCGTGGGGTGCGCACTCCGCACGCTCCCCGGCTGACCACCTCGGCCGGTCGCTGGCTCAGACGTGCTGCCGGCTCAGGCGTGCTGCCGGTCCGCCGGCTTCTGCTCCACGGCCTCGGTGATGACGTCGATCGCGCCGCGCAGGTAGCGCTCGATCACCGCTGTCTCGGCGGCGTCGAACTGCCCGTCGAGCGCGGTGAGCCCCTCCACCATGATCCGCAGGGAGCGGGCGTGCTCCTCGCGTCCGGCCTCGGTGATGTGCAGCGCCGTGCGCCGACGGTCGTCGGGGATCGACCGCCGCTCCACGTGGCCGCGGGCCGAGAGCCGGTCGACGATGCCGGTGGCGGCCGCGGTGGAGACGTCGAGCTGGCGCGCCAGGTCGGCGGGACCCACGACACCCCGGACCAGGATGCTCAACGCGGAGAGGTCGGCGGGACTCAGGCCGGTGCGACGCGAGGAGACGTGTTGCAGGTGGACTCCGAGGCGGGTCAGCTCGCGGACCAGGCGCGTGGGAGTCAGTAGCTCCACCCCCATGGCGATCGCTGGGCCGCGGTGGATGCCCGCCCGTGGGGCAGTACTCGTACCGTTGGCCTGGTCGTCTGTCATTTTCTGGTGTCACCGCTCGCTGTTCGCTGGGGAAGGTGCGCCCGATCGCTGGATCGGCGACGTGCTGGGGGGACGCCGATCACATTGCTAACGTGATTGGCAATCAAGCCAGCAACATTCGCACTCTACCCACGCAGGAGCTGACTTGAAGACCGATTCCGGCAATGCACGGACGAATCCACTGGCCCGGCTGATCACCGGACGCAGAACGGCCTGGGCGTTCGCACTGGTGCCGCTGCTGCTCGCCGGGCTGTTCATCGGATTCATCGGGGAGGCCGATCGTCCCACCGGGGTCACCGACAACCTGCCGGCGGGCTTCGACTCCACCGAGGCGGCGGTACTGCTGGCGGAGGTGAGCGACGGCGAGGCCAGCGCGGCCATCACCCTGTGGACCGCCGACGACGGGCCGCTCTCCGCGGCCCAGCTGGCAGAGCTGCGCAACCAGGCCGCGGTCACCCCGCTGGTGGTCTCCGAGGACGGCACCGCCGCGTACACGGTGGCGCCGGTGGCGGCGAAGACGTCTGCGGAGAACCGCCGGGCCGTCTCCGAGCTCCGTGAGGAGATCGAGGCCGCGGCCCCCGACGGCGTCACCGCGCAGCTCACCGGCCCGGCCGCATTCAAGGCCGACTTCGCCGACGTCTTCGCCGGCGCCGACGGCCGTCTCCTGATGGCGACCGCCTGCATCGTCGCCGTGCTGCTGATCGCCACCTACCGCAGCCCGGTCCTGTGGATCATCCCGCTGACCGTGGTCGGGGTCGCCGACCGCACCGCGGCCCTGCTCGCCACCCAGGTGATGAAGCACTTCGACGCCCTGGCCTGGGACCCCTCGGTGATCGGCATCCTGTCGGTGCTCGTCTTCGGCGCGGGCACCAACTACGCACTGCTGCTGATCTCGCGCTACCGCGACGAGCTGAAGGTCGAGGACGACCGCCGGACCGCGATGGCCCGCGCCCTGGTCAACACCTTCGAATCCGTGGCCTTCGCGGCCAGCACCGTCGTGCTGGGCACCCTCACCCTGACGCTGTCACTGCTGCCCACCACCCGGGGTCTCGGCGTGGCCTGCGCCGTCGGCATCGTCGTCGCGGCGGTCTTCGCGCTGGTCGCGCTCCCGGCCGCCCTGTCCTGCTTCGGCCGCTGGATCTTCTGGCCGCGGGTGCCCAAGCAGGGCGACCGGCTGCTGATCGAGTCGACCGGGTTCTGGCACAAGATCGGTCAGGCCGTGGACCGTCGACCGCGCACCTTCGTGGTGGCCGCCGTCGCCGCCCTGGCGCTGATGGCGCTGGGCGTGCTGGACATGAAGACCGGTCTGCGCCAGGCCGACCAGTTCCTCGAGACCCCCGCCGCGGTGGTGGCCAGCGAGCGGCTGGGCGAGTCGTTCCCGGCCGGTACCTCCGACCCGATGCAGGTGCTCACCCGCGCGAACGCCGGGCAGGTCCGGGAGGCGCTCGTCGAGGTCGACGACGTCGAGGCAGCCACCGTGCTCCGCACCCGCGACGGGATCTCGTTGATCGACGTGGTCTCCTCCGCCACCCCGGGCACCGAGGCCGGCAACGTGGTGGTCACCGACGTCCGGGACGCGCTGGAGGAGTTCGACGACACCTACGTCACCGGCGGCGGAGCCGACGTCGTGGACGAGAAGGCCGCGTCCAGCCGGGACCGCTGGCTGATCATCCCGACCGTGGTGCTGCTGGTGCTGCTGGGCCTCGGCCTGCTGCTGCGCTCGATCGTCGCGCCACTGATCCTGGTGGGCACCGTGGTGGCCACCTACGGCGCGGCGCTGGGCCTGTCGTGGTGGGTCTTCCGGTTCGTCTTCGACTTCCCGGCCGTGCACCAGCAGGTACCGCTGACCGCGTTCCTGTTCCTGGTGGCGCTCGGCGTCGACTACAACATCTTCCTGATCAGTCGAGCCCGGGAGGAGGCCCGCACCCACGGCCACCGCGCCGGGATGCTGCGCGCCCTCACCGCGACCGGCGGCGTGATCACCAGCGCCGGCATCCTGCTGGCCGCCGTCTTCGCCGTCCTCGGCGTGCTGCCACTGGTGATGCTGGCCCAGATCGGCACCATCATCTGCATCGGCGTCCTGCTCGACACCCTGCTGGTGCGCACCGTCCTGGTGCCGGCCCTGGCGATCTCCCTGGGTGAGAAGTTCTGGTGGCCGCGCCGGTCCAGCGACCAGCCGCACACCCCGGAGGGGTCGCGCGAGCCGCAGGCGGTCCATACGGTGGACGCATGAGTGACGTGAGCGTGCGGGACGCCCCGACCGAGAACCGCTACGAGATCCGCGTGGACGGCGAGCTCGCCGGCTTTGCCGAGTACCGTCTCCGGCCCGAGCAGAAGCGCATCGACTTCACCCACACCGAGGTGTTCGACGCGTTCGCCGGTCAGGGCCTGGCGGGCAAGCTCGCCGCCGGCTCCCTGGACGACGCCCGCACCCGCGGGCTGGCGGTGCGTCCGTACTGCCCGTTCTACCGGGGGTACATCCAGAAGCATCCCGCCTACGTCGACCTGGTCCCGGCCGAGGTGCGCGAGAAGTTCGAGCTCGCCTGACCGCGACAACGGCCCCACGGCACCAGCGCCACCACCCCTGCGGGACGTCATGGCTTTCGAGGGGCGGAGCCCCCGATTCCTATGACGTCCGCGGGGGAGATGGGAGAGGGAGGCGGGCTCAGGCGTTGAGCGCGGCCTCGATGTCGGCGGCGATCTGCTCGGGCTTGGTGGTCGGGGCGTAGCGCTTGATCACCCGACCGTCCTTGCCGATCAGGAACTTGGTGAAGTTCCACTTGATCTTGTTGCCGAAGACGCCGGACTTCTGCTGCCGCAGCCACTGGTACAGCGGGTGGGCGCCGTCGCCGTTGACCTCGATCTTGGAGAACATCGGGAAGTTCACGCCGAAGTGGCCGGTGCAGAACTCGGCGATCTCGTCGTCGGTACCCGGATCCTGGTTGCGGAACTGGTCGCACGGAAAGCCCAGGACGCTGAAGCCAGAGTCGGCATAGTCGTCCTGGAGCTTCTGCAGGCCGGTGAACTGCGGCGTGAAGCCACACTGGCTGGCCGTGTTGACCACCAGCAGCACCCGGCCGCGGTGGTCGCCCAGGTCGGTGGGGGTGCCGTTGATGGCGGTGGCGGAGAAGTCGAAGACGGAGGTCGCGGTCACGATCGCCAGTGAAGCAGGTCACTCAAACCGGCGCTGGTCGCACCCGTCCCTCGGACGTCGAGGGCCCGAACGGAGTCACAGCACCCGCGCCGAGGAGGACGGGTTGAACCGGTAGCCGACGCCGCGGACGGTGGTGATGCAGTCGCCGCAGGCGTCGAGCTTGGCCCGGATCCGGTGCACGTGGACATCGATGGTGCGGGGTGCGGGGCGCTCACCGTTGGCCGCGTCGAGGCCGGCGACGATCTCGTCTCGGGTGACCACCTCCCCCGGCTGCCGCAGCAGCATCCGGAGGATCTCGAACTCCTTGAACGCCAGCTGCACCGGCCGGTCGCCGACGAAGACCCGGCCAGCGGCGAGATCGACCTCCAGGACGGGGACCCGGGACGCTCGCGCCACCACCGCCAGCTCCCCGTGCGAGGCACTTCCGGCGTCCGGATCGCCGGTCATGCTGGCCGAGCGCTCCACCCGCGACGCGACGCCGGCCAGCGAGTGGCTGATGTCGGCGGCAACCTGGCTGAGCAGCGCGTCGACGCGCTGGTGAACCTCGCCACCCGCCTCATCGGGCAGGTCGACCTGGAGCACGTAGCGGCGCAGCGTGCCCTCGCTCGCCAGACCCGGGCCACCCGGACTCACGCCACCGCGGGCCGACTCTCCCGGAAAGCCGGCCGCTCCCCCCGCGGGCACCAGTCCCACCCCCGCACCTCCTTAACGCATAATTTCAACCATCTTACTCATGATTGAACCCGCAAAGGCGTCGCGTCCCACTGGCGGCACTCGCGACCGCCCGGCCCAGTCCCTCGACCGCCCCCGGCCGCACGACGACCACCGCCCCGGCAGGGTC